>JAYVTP010000437.1:0-16660 GCA_043788685.1 Pseudolysobacter sp.
AGTCGCGCGCCTTCGCCGAGTTCAAAAATATTGCGTACGTGCCAGGCGATATCCGCAGCAGCAGGTGCACCGAAAAAGACCAGATGCACCGGCGTCAAGACTTGCGCGCCCGCCGCAACTCGAACTACCGCGCCGTCGCTCGCGAACGCCGCGTTGAGACGCGCAAAACTTTCGGCACTATTCTTGAAATTGCGCGCAAGAAAAAATCGCAACGGCTCGGCATCCCCCTGCAACAAAGCGCTGAGCGGTTGCACATCCAGGCCTTGCGGCAAGTCGGCGAGCTCGGAAAGATCGGCGCGAAATGCGCCGTTGACAAAAACCAGACGCACGCCATCGACATCGGGCAAGGCAAACTCGGCAGGATCGATCTCGTGTTGCGCCGCTTGCGCATCGCACGCTGCAAACGCACGCTGATCGAGCGCGCGCAGCGCCGTGTATTTCCACGCTTCGTTGTGCGTAGTCGGCAAGCCGCTTTCAGCGACGGCCTGCAAATTATCGTGGCGCGCAGCATTCAGCCACGCGATTTTCTGAGCTGGCTGAGACGCTTTGTCAGCGGGAAAAGCATCCAGCAGCGATTGCAAAAAAACACTCATGGCGCGACCACAGTTTCCGCGACCTTGCGCTGTTGCAGCCAGGCGTAGCCTTGTTCTTCGAGTTTCAGCGCGAGCGTCTTGTCGCCGCTCTGCACAATTTTGCCGTCGCTGAGCACATGCACAAAATCCGGCACGACGTAGTCGAGCAGGCGCTGATAATGGGTAATCACGATGAAGGCGCGATCCGGCGAACGCAATTGGTTGACACCATCCGCTACCATTTTCAGCGCGTCGATATCGAGGCCAGAATCGGTTTCATCGAGCACCGCGAGTTTCGGTTCGAGCACCGCCATCTGGAAAATCTCGTTGCGTTTTTTCTCGCCGCCGGAAAATCCTTCATTGACCGCACGATGTAGCAGCTCGTCCTTTAGGTGCAGCACTTTGAGTTTTTCGCGCACGCGCTTGAGAAACTGCATCGAGTCGAGTTCTTCTTCGCCACGTTTTTTGCGTTGCGCATTGAACGCCGCGCGCAAGAAATACGTGTTGTTCACACCGGGAATTTCGACCGGATACTGAAACGCGAGAAACACACCTTCGGCAGCGCGTTCTTCGGGTTCGAGCTCAAGCAGATTCTTGCCGAAATATTCGACCGAACCCTGCGTGACTTCATAACCTTCGCGCCCCGCAAGAATATTGCCGAGCGTGGATTTGCCCGCACCGTTCGGCCCCATGATCGCGTGCACTTCGCCCGCGTTGACGCTCAGCGAAAGTCCCTTGAGGATTTCCTTGCCCGCAACACGGACGTGGAGGTTTTCGATCTTCAACATAAGTTAACCACTTTCCTTGATTCTGTTGCGTTCGGCACGCTCGAATTCATCGACATCCATCAAATCCTTGCGACGCCCGGTAGCGCGTTTGTTCTTCAGCAGATCGTCTCGCCCGATGACGGCAACGGGAACACCTTCATAGACCGCGCGGAACATTCGCTGTGCGCAGTCTTCAAAATCCAGTCCAGTCAGGAATGTCAACAAGTCGATACGGTGCGGCTCCTTGCCAAGCTGGATCACGGCGCTTTCATCGAGCAGGTCGGCCATCGTCAACCCGAGGCTGCCGAATCCGAACTCATCCAGAACCCGCAGCATCTTGCCGGCGTTGATCTCATCGCGCCGTATCCAGAAATCGATATCCTCGGTACCTCTCGGGTAACCGTGCACGGCCACTGCGTGCGCACCGACTAGCATGAATGCGACCTCATGCTTGTCGAGTAATTGCAAGAACTCTTTCAAGTCCCGGTTCAATGCCATATTTCCACCTCAGATGACGTGCACGCAGCGCGATGAGCGCCGCCAAGCGCTGCTCCGCACTAAACCCGCTCCATTGCTCGACCTCGCTTGGCTCTTCGCCCAGACGATATTTGCCAGCAACACGCTCGATCGGGCCGTCCGCAAAAAGACCGGTCAAATCCAATGGTTCGGATGGAGTCATCCGTCAGCTCCTTTCCACAAAATCGATCAGCCTACCGCACCTTCCAGACTCACTTCCAGCAGCTTTTTCGCCTCGACCGCAAACTCCATCGGCAGCTCCTTGAACACGGCCTTGCAGAAGCCGTCGACGATCAGCGATACCGCGTCTTCGTTGCTGATGCCGCGCGAACGGCAGTAGAACAATTGGTCGTCGGAAATTTTCGATGCGGTGGCTTCATGTTCGACGATCGCGCTGGGATTTTTTACTTCGATATACGGGAAGGTGTGCGCACCGCAATGTTTGCCGATCAGCAGGCTGTCGCATTGGGTGTAGTTGCGTGCGCCGCTCGCCGTCGGCTGTACGCGCACGAGGCCGCGATAGGTGTTCTGGCCATGCCCGGCGGAAATGCCTTTCGAGATGATCTTGCTTTTCGAATTCTTGCCGATGTGGATCATCTTGGTGCCGGTATCGGCCTGCTGGCGATGGTGCGTGAGCGCGACCGAATAGAATTCGCCGACAGACTCTTCGCCGAACAATACACAGCTCGGATATTTCCACGTGATCGCCGAACCGGTCTCAACCTGCGTCCAAGAAATCTTGCTGCGATAACCACGACACGCGCCACGTTTGGTGACGAAATTGAAGATGCCACCAACACCGTTTTCATCGCCCGGATACCAGTTCTGCACGGTCGAATACTTGATGTTGGCATTGTCCAGCGCGACCAGCTCGACCACCGCCGCATGTAGCTGGTTTTCGTCGCGCATCGGCGCGGTGCAACCTTCGAGATACGACACCTGGCTGCCTTCCTCGGCAATAATCAGGGTGCGCTCGAACTGGCCGGTGTTGATCGCATTGATGCGGAAATACGTGCTCAGTTCCATCGGGCAACGCACGCCCTTCGGAATGAACGCGAAGCTGCCGTCCGAGAATACCGCCGAGTTCAGCGCGGCGAAATAATTGTCGGTGTGCGGCACTACGCTGCCGAGATATTGCTTGATGAGTTCAGGATGTTCTTTCACGGCGTCGGAGAACGAACTGAAGATCACGCCGACTTCGGCCAACTCCTTGCGGAAGGTCGTGCCGACCGAAACCGAATCGAATACCGCATCGACCGCCACGCCGGCGAGACGCGCGCGCTCGTGCAGTGGCACGCCGAGCTTGTCGTAGACTTCGAGCAGTTTCGGATCAACATCGGCCAGCGATTTCGGGCCTTCTTTCGGCGCAGCAAAATAACTGATCGACTGAAAATCGATCGGCGCGATCTCAAGCTTGGACCATTCCGGCGGTGTCATCGTCAGCCAGTGGCGATACGCTTTCAGGCGCCATTCGGTGAGCCATTCGGGTTCGTTCTTTTTCGCCGAGATCAGGCGCACGGTGTCTTCGCTCAGACCCGGCGGCACGATGTCGGTGGCAATGTCGCTGACAAAACCATGCTCGTAACGACGGTTGCTGACCAGTGCTTCGACTTCGGTAAGTTCGGTTGCCATTGTCTCGTTCACTCAAGCTAGCGCTACATACAGCGCGGGCACTTTTGGCCGTTTAGACGGCTGAAGCATATCGGCCAGGCTGACGTTTTTCAGCGCCGACTCGATGACATCGCTGATGCGGCGCCAGTTACCGCGCACGCCACAATGCGATTCGCGATTGCACGTGCCGCTGTGCGCGCTGCATTCGGTCATGCCGAACGGGCCTTCGATCGCGACGAGGATTTCCGCCAGACTGATTTGCTCGGCCGCGCGTGCCAGGCGATACCCGCCGTTGACGCCGCGAAACGAATCCACCAAACCCGCTTGCGAGAGTTGCTTGAGCAGCTTGCTGACCGTTGGCAACTCCAGGCGCGCACGCTCGGCCAGCGCAAAAGCGCTGTGTACGGCGGTCGGATCTTCGGCCAGGCTGGCCATGACCACGGTGGCGTAATCGGTGAGTTTGCTGACGCGTAACATGCTGGCCACTCGATAATGTACCAAAATGGTACTATTTTGCGCCGCGATGCGCAACGCGGCGTATAAAGTCCTGCATACTGCGCGACACGTTCCGTGGCGAAAAGCTGGTCACGACAAGACGCACTGGTAGACTGCACACGCAATGCTTACCGCCCAATACAACATGTCGACAGACCGCGAACACGCGATGCGCGAATGGCTCACGGCCACCTTGGGGCGCAGCGATTACCAACTCGAACGCGCGTCTGACGATGCGAGTTTTCGTCGTTATCTGCGCTTGCGTGCGGCCGGGTTGCCGACACGCATCGTCATGGATGCGCCGCCTGCCACCGAAAAACTCAACACGCCGATCTGGCTTGATGTCGCCGCGCGTCTGCGCGTCGCCGGTTTGAATACGCCAGAAGTTTTCGCGCAGGATCTGGATCGCGGATTTCTGCTGATCAGCGACCTCGGCGCACGTCCATACCTCGACGAACTCAACGAGAAAACCGTCGATCAACTCTATGCCGATGCGCTGGATGCATTGCTGTCGATGCAAACGAAAGTTTCCAGCGCACAGTTGCCGGCTTGCAATGCAGCGTGGCTGACGATGGAACTCGAGTTGATGCCGGAATGGTTCCTGCAACGCCATCTCGGCCACGCCTTGAACTGCGATGAATGGGACGTTATCGAACTCGCGTTTCGCAGCTTGATCAATTCGGCGCAGGCACAGCCACAGGCCTTCATGCATCGTGATTTCCACAGTCGCAACCTGATGATCACCGATGCCGACAATCCCGGCATCATCGACTTTCAGGGCGCGATGCGCGGCCCGACTACCTATGACTTGGCTTCACTTTTGCGCGACTGCTACATCGCTTGGCCAGCAGAGCGCATTGATGTCTGGGTAGAGGATTATCGGCAGCGCCTCATGCAGGCGGGCATCACGCACGCCGATGCGATGACCTTCCGGCGCTGGTTCGACCTGATCGGTTTGCAGCGCCACATCAAGGTGCTCGGCATTTTTTGTCGGCTCTGGTATCGCGATGGCAAGCCGGGCTACCTCAAGGATTTGCCGCTGGTGGTGCATTACGTGATTTCGGTGGCGAAACGTTATCCAGAACTCAGCGAACTCGCGGTTTTGCTCGAACGCGCGATCGGTGCGCGCGACATCACCGCGCCGCGCAGCGATGCGATCGTGGCATCGACATGAGTCCGAAAAATTCCATCACGCATGCACTGATTTTCGCTGCTGGTCGCGGCGAGCGCATGCGCCCGCTGACCGATCACTCGCCCAAGCCGCTGCTATATGTGCGGGGCAAACGACTGATCGAATATCACCTCGAAAAACTCGCCGCCGCCGGCGTAAGCGATGTCGTGATCAATACCTCGTATTTGGCCCAACAATTTGCGCCGGCGCTCGGCAATGGCAGCCGCTGGGGTTTGCGTCTGCATTTCAGCTACGAAGGTGCCACGCCGCTGGAAACCGGTGGCGGCATGCTGCAAGCCTTGCCACTGCTCGGTAACGCGCCATTTATCGCAGTCAATGGCGACATATTAACTGACTTTAATTTTTCTGCGTTGCCGCAAACTCTGCCTAAACTCGCGCATCTGATCATGGTGGATAATCCGCCGCACAATCCATCCGGCGATTTTTCTCTGGTCGACGGATTGTTGCACGATGGCATTTCATTAAAACAAACGTTTGCCGGCATCGGCGTTTATCGCGCGGAATTGCTTGGCGGACAAACAGCAGGTAGATTCCAGCTCGCACCGGTATTGCGTCGCGCGATGGTCCGGGGGGACATCAGCGGCGAATATTATCGCGGCGAATGGACGGATGTGGGGAGCCCCACGCGCCTTGCCGAACTCGAGACGATTCTGTCCTGAGGGATTTTTAATTTAGCGCACCCGTACGGCGGCTTTGCCCGCCGTCATTGTTCTGCCACAAAAATACGGTCAAATAATTGACTTCACTTCGTTATGCTCGGGAGGGGGCGGTCTCAAGAATCAAGCGCAACAGTTTTGATTGATTGATCGATTTTGTTTTGTGTATACATTTGCACTTCTTTGGCCCAGGCTTCCTCGGGAGTATCCCAGCCCAGCGTTTGCCGCGGTCGGCCATTCATCAGCTTGGCAATATCGTTCAGTTCGGTTTGGCTCACACCGGATAAATCCATGCCTTTGGGCAGGAACTGACGCAACAGCCCATTGGTGTTTTCATTACTGCCTCGTTGCCAAGGCGCATGCGGATCAGCAAACCAGATGTCGATATTCAGCCGCTTGGCGAGTTCGACGTGACAGGTCATTTCCGTGCCGCGATCGTAGGTCAAACTTTCGCGCAGAAAGGCCGGCAGCTTTTTCATCTGGCGGGTAAACCCCTCCAGCGCGGCTTGCGCACCGCAGCCATCCATCTTGCACAACACGACCCAACGCGTCTTGCGCTCAACGAGCGTGCCCACGCCGGATCGATTGAATGCGCCCTTGATGAATGCGCCCTTGATGAAGTCGCCCTCCCAATGTCCGGGCAGCAGGCGCGTGGCAATCGCCTCGGGCCGATGCACGATGCGTAGTTCCTCCGGCACCCAGGTGCGCGTGGCGAGTGTCGTGCGCCTGCGCCCCCGCGTGGCTTTGGACTGCCGCAGCGCATCGATCATCATTTTCTTCCACGCCCCGCGCGGATGCGCGTAGATCGCGGCATAAATGGTTTCGTGGCTGACGCGCTGGCTGGGATCCTCCGGATGCATGCGCCGCAGTCTGCTTGCAATCTGCTCTGGCGACCAGCGCCAATACAACAACCGATCCTGCACAAATTGATGCAACCGTGTGCCCTGGATCAACTTCGATGGCCGGCCGCAGTGTCGCCGCCGGGATCGATAAGCGATTGCGGCACGCGCCGGGGCGTAGCGCCCAACTTCAGCCGCTTTGCCCTCAATCGCGTCAGGGCGATCCACCTCACGGCTGATCGTAGAGGGCGAGCGATCAAGCCGCAGCGCTATCTTGCGCAGGCTCAATTTCTCACCGTACAACACCGCAACCATCGCGCGCTCTTCAACGCTCAAATGATGATATTTTCTGTCCATCGCAACACCTTAGCCTCTCGCAGGTGTTGCACTTGAAGATTGAGTCTAAGAGGACACTGGCCCGACTCCGTGGTCGGAGGTATGCCGAAGTTTTACGCGCTCCTGTTTACTCATAATACCTAATGAATCGGTTACAACATACATGCGAACCTTTGTACTGAGAGCACGCGCGGCACCCACGGACAGCCAGAAGCTGTTGGCATCTGTTGGCAAAGACGTCCACACCGAAATTCTGGCGCATACGCTGATGAACGCGATCTTCGTCGCGCAATCACATCGCGCCCAGGTTGTGGTCTATCTGGTGCTGGAAAGCACTCCGGATTATTCGCGCACGATCCGTTTCGATGTCGACGCCATGCATGAGATCGGCGGCTTCAACGAGCAGGCGTTACTGGGCAAGATCGCCAAGTCGCTGGATACATCCAGAGGCATGGGCAAGGAAGAGATGCGACCGGTGGAATCGGGCGTTACGGTGCGCACGGTGAGCTTCGAGCGGCTGGTGCAGGAGCTGGGCGAATATCATCAGTTGTTTGTGATGGACAGAAAAGGCACATCGATTCGTGAACAGGTGTTTCAAGGCAATCCGTGCTTCCTGCTGACCGATCATATCCCGATGCCGAAAAAGACTTTCCACAGCCTCGAACGCCTCGGTGCAAGGAAGATCACACTGGGATCGACCATGCTGTTTGCGTCGCAATGTGTTGTATTGATCCATCACGAACTGGATCAGCGATAGCAGAAAGCGGGAAATTGTGTTTTTTTGCTTTGGCGGATTTCACCATTACAATTGCGCTTTAGCCACCTGTGCCGCGTGAGACCACGGCGTAATCTGGCAACCGTCGATGGACTAGCGGGTGTGACGATGAACGCGAAAACAAATTTGATCTGGGTCTTCAACCACGCATTCAAGCTGCTCAGCGTGGCCGCACTGGCAATCGTCGTGGCGGGCTTGTTGGGGTTTGCAGCGCAGTCGAAATCATCGGCAGCTCGGCGTGTGGCTCAATTGCAAACGCCACCGCCATTTGCGCTGGAATGGCAGCTCGGCGATCACCGCCTGCGTTATTTTGCGACCAGCAAAACCGGCGCGGTGCAGTGGTCGTTCGATGCGTTCGCCTGCCGCCATGACGATGTATCGACTTTGGCGCCGGGGCGCTGGCGCGTGGTTGCACAGCCGCATGCTGCGGGTCGCGATGCGCGAGTGAGCCTGGTGCCGCTGGATGCTGGCGATGCAAGCGCTCTTAGCCATCCGCGCACGCTGATTGCTTGCGGTGAACGCAGCACGTCCGATACGGTAGCGATCCCGGCACATACGCTTTCATGGCTGGCCGTGCGCAACGGCGGAGTGGTTTATGTACGGCAATAATCACCTCGCCGAGACAGCCACACATTCAACCGCGACGACCGCGAACGCAACCCGCACGACGCGCATCGGCGCGCTGGTATTCGAGGATTGCCTGGCATCTTCGGTGACGGAATCGCTGGATATTTTTCGTGTTGCCAACAAACTCACGCATTTGCGCCGTCCGGGCGATGCGCCGCCGTATTCCGTGCTCGCCACGAGCAGCAAAGGCGGCATGATACGCGCGGCGCACGGCGTACATTTCGAGAGCGTGCGGTTCGATCCGGCGGCATTCGATGTGCTGGTCGTGCCGGGGCTTGGGCTGCAATACAGCGGGCCATCGCAGCAGAACTTCCAGCGACTCGGCGCGGAAATCGATTTGCTGCGTGTCGCCGCACAAGCGCAGGTGCGGCTTGCTGCCGCGTGCACCGGCACGTTTCTGCTGGCCGAAGCCGGCTTGCTGGACGGGCTTGCCGCAACCACCAGTTGGTGGCTGGCCGCGTCGTTCCGCCATCAATATCCGAACGTGAATTTGTCTGCTGACGATGTCGTGGTGGATTCGGGCGCGGTGATGACAGGCGGTGCGGCAACGTCGTTTGTGCAAATGTGCCTGATGCTGATCGCACAGACTGCCGGCAAGGATATGGCCGACAATATCGGTCGTCTGATGCTGGTTGATCCAAGTCGTCGCAGCCAGGCGCCGTACGTCCATCGCGCGCTTGAGCAAAAACCACGACATGCTTTCAGCGAGAGCGCCGAATCGTACCTGCAACGCAATCTGCATGCGCCGATCAGCGTGGTCGCGCTCGCCGAACATTGCAAAGTGAGCGAGCGCACGTTGCTGCGTCGTTTCCACGAAAGTTTTGACGCGACGCCGCTGGAGTTCGTGCAGAAATTGCGCGTCGAGCGCGCCAAGGCGCTATTGGAACAGACCAAGCTCACGTTCGATGAAGTGGTCGAGCGCTGCGGTTATCAGGATATCAGCAGCTTTCGCCGCCTGTTCAAGAATGTGACCAGCATTACGCCGAACAGTTATCGCGAGCGGTTTCGCGCGCGCGGGCGCTGAGATTTTTGTAGATGCAATCGGTAGCGATGGCAGTGGGCAGTTACGACTGCAGCGCGCCCCACCACAAACGGATCACTGGCAGTCGTCTTTTTCCGAGGCCAGTTCGTTGATCGTGAGTTCGACTTCGCCGAATCGCGCGTATGCGATCGCCGCCTGCATGCCGTCGGTGGCGTAATAAAATCCACCCTTGGTCGGCGCATCGACCTTGTCGCGCGCAACACCCTTGAACGCAGAACTCTTGTCGTCAGCCACGCTGGCCAACGCAAAATGCTGCACGTTCTTGAGCTTAATACAGCTCACCAGACGCGTGGCCTGCAGCGGGCGGATATCCAGCGCGAGTTTGTCGACCTTGACTGTGTCGCGCGGTTTTTCGACATCGTCGAGCACATACACAATCGGCTTGAGCACCGACTTGGATTTGCCGCTACCTTGCGTGATGGTTTCGATGCGCAACGCGGCAAATGGCAGCGGACGCAGCAGATCGATCCGCCGGTAATGACTCTTGCCCTCGGAAAAATCCATCGCCGGGGAAGTATCACGCACAGCAAACCGAAACGGCACACCCTTGCTCAACGCAATCGGCGCAATCGCCTCGGGCGCATCCTTGGGCGGCGGTGGAGTTTCATCCGCAATTTTTGCGTCGCCGACAAACGGCAGCTTGTCGATCAACCAGCCGAGCGGATTCTGCGCCGACGCCGTTGTCGACAGCATCGACATGGCAATAATAAAAAATGAATTACGCAAAAAAGCAGCCATCGACGCCGGAGTTTTCAAAAAGTGTTGCTGTGACCGCAGCAACGCCACAAAGTGCAATGTCGGCGGCTCGAAAAGCCGCCGACATTGGCATCACGACGACGCTGCAGGCGCGTCAGCCGGCGCGATCGGGGTTGGATCGACCAGTGGTTTCAGATCGCCACTCTCATCGGTCAACGCCTCGATCTTCAGGTGATCGCCCATTTCCTTGATCAGATGTTTCTGCATGTCGCTCGCATCCTTGGCCCGCTTCAGTACCACTGCGGTGATGTGTTTGCGTTCCTGCAGATCGGCCAGATACGCGAGCAATTGATTCTTCGGCATCTTCTGCCGTTCGATCGTGAACTGACCGTCTTTTTCCGGCGTGACGAAGGCGCGCTCGTCACTCGCGAAAGCAGCCACGGCGCAGAACACGCTGCACATAGCCAAAACCATTATCAAAAGACGCTTGATCATTTTCTGCTCCCGGTGGATTCAGTGAATCAATTTTCTACTGCACGTGCGCGCACTTCGGAAATCTCGCCATCGTTATCGATGAACGCGCGGAACTTCAACTCGTAGCCGATCTTCGCCAGTTCATTGATGTGCGCGCCCTTCACCTTGTATTTCTCACCGGGCTTGAGCAGTACGGTCTTGACCGCCTTGTGCTGTTCTTCCAGGTAACGCAGATGACCGCGCAGATCTTCCGGGGCCAGGGTAGCGCCATCCAGATCGAACTGGCCGTCCTTGTCGGCATGCAAGGTGAGATCGTAAGCCGCCGGAATATCCGAGGGTTTCAGCAGCTCATCGGATTTGTTGTGACGCCCGCCGAAACAGGCGGCCAGAAAGCCGCATAACAACAGTACCGTGAGTGACCGCCATACGGCAGAATATTTTGACAATTGCATTCAGGTATCTCCAATCGAAAGTCGATGCGAATCTTACATGGCGTGGCGAATTCTTGAGTGAAAATTCTAGGCGCGCGGCAGCGTCACGCCGCGCTGCCCCATATATTTGCCGCCGCGATCCTTGTAGCTGGTCTCGCACTCCTCGTCGGATTCGAGAAACAGCATCTGCGCTACACCTTCATGCGCAAAAATGCGCGCCGGCAACGGCGTGGTATTGGAAAATTCCAGCGTGACGTGGCCTTCCCATTCCGGCTCCAACGGCGTGACATTGACGATGATACCGCAGCGCGCGTACGTCGATTTGCCGAGGCAGATCGTCAGCACCTTGCGCGGAATTCGGAAATATTCGACGGTGCGTGCGAGCGCGAACGAGTTCGGCGGGATGATGCATTCGTTCGATTGCACATCGACAAAACTGCGCGAATCGAAGTTCTTCGGATCGACAATCGTCGAATTGATGTTGGTGAAGATCTTGAACTCGTCGGCGCAACGCACGTCGTAACCGTAGCTCGATGTGCCGTAGGAAATGATGCGTCCACCGCCCGCGTTCTGGCGCACCTGGCCCGGCTCGAACGGCTCGATCATGCCGTGCTGCTGTGCCATTTCGCGAATCCAACGATCTGATTTTATCGACATGCTTGGGTCTCGGTTGGTAATTTGAATGCACGACGATGCGTCACTCCAAAAAAGCCGTCGTTCCAGCGCAGGCTGAAGTGCTTTTCAACAGCGGAGCTGGTCAATCCAGTTCGCCGTTACGTTGCGTAAGAACTGGATCCCAGCCTGCGCTGGGATGACGAGCAAACGCTCGCAAATTTATCGCACACAGTAACTATTCAGGTATTTTGAATGACAATGTTCGGAAATTGAATCGACTTGTTGCGTGCGTTGAGCGACAGCCGCGCCGCGGTATTCCGCGCAATCGAGCGATACGCCGCGGCAAGGTTCGACTGCGGCGCCGCGACCATCGTCGGCGTACCACTGTCGGCCTGCTCGCGAATGCGAATATCCAGCGGCAACGAACCCAGCAGCGGCACATGATATTGCGCCGCCATCGCCGCGCCGCCACCGGCGCCGAAGATGTGTTCCTCGTGGCCGCACTGACTGCAGATATGCGTGCTCATGTTCTCGACAATGCCAAGCACCGGCACTTCGACCTTCTCGAACATGCGCAAACCCTTGCGCGCGTCGAGCAACGCAATATCCTGCGGCGTGGTCACAATCATCGCGCCACTCACCGGTACGCGCTGGCACAGCGTCAATTGAATATCCCCGGTGCCCGGCGGCAGATCGATCACGAGATAATCCAGCTCGACCCACTGCGTATCGTTGAGCAATTGCTGCAAGGCCTGCGTCACCATCGGCCCGCGCCAGATCATCGGTGTGTCTTCCTCGATCAGAAACCCGATCGACATCACCTGCAGGCCGTGATTGCGTTTCGGTTCGATCAGGCGACCGTCTTTTGAATCCGGCTTGCCGCTAAGTCCGAGCATGCGCGGCACACTCGGGCCATAAATATCCGCGTCGAGCACACCGACGTTTGCGCCTTCCGCCTGCAGCGCGAGTGCCAGATTTACCGCGGTCGTGGATTTGCCGACGCCGCCTTTTCCCGATGCCACCGCGATGATGTTCTTGACGTTCGGCAGCGGCGTGAGATCCTTTTGCACCTTGTGCGCAAACACGCGGCACGCCACGCTGACCGTGGCCGCGCTGATGGCAGGATCGGCCAGCAAGATGGTTTGAATCTGGGCTGCGAGTGTGTCCTTCCAGGTGGCTGCCGGATATCCAAGCAGGATATCCACCGTCACCTTGTCGCCATCAACCCCAACGCCGCGTACCGCACCACTGGCGAGCAAACTCTGCTCGGTATGCGGGTCGATCACGGTATCAAGCAATTGCCTGACTTTTTCCTGTGAAACTGAACTCATGGGGTGTGACTCTGGACAGCATCGTCGCCAAGCGCGAGGGCACGATTGTAGCGGACAGACCCGCCGCAGACACGCGTTGGCGCAAACATCACCTCGTGCCACATCGATTAACTGCGCCTGACTCGCTCGGCCTGGCCGCGTTCGTATTCGCTGCCGCGTGGCGTTAAACTCGAAGCGCGTGTGTACTCAAGCGCGAGAATGAACCTGTTTGCCCTACCACGGAGACTATCCATGAATCGCATAACCCGATCGCTCATTCCGTTTGCCCTGATCCTGGCACTCGGTGCGTGCCAGAAAGAGGCACCGCCCCCGGCAGCTCAGCCTGCTGCAGTGAAGCCAGCCGCGCCAACTCCACCGCCCACCGTCACGCCCGCAGCAGCACCCATGGTCGCCGCCGATGCGCCGATTCCGGTGGTGCAGAATATCGGTGTGCCAGAGTGCGACGACTATCTGCGCAAATACGAAACCTGCATCAGCAGCAAGGTGCCAGACGCGGCGCGCGCGGCGTTCAACCAAAGCCTCGAACAGACGCGTAACGCATGGCGTGCCGCAGCGTCTTCCCCATCGGGCAAGTCCGCACTGGTAACTGCATGCGTGCAAGCGCAGGCCGCCACCAAGACGGCGATGACCCAGTACGGCTGTACCGATTTGTAAGTTACGCAGAACGACAGGCCGGTTTGATGCGGCCTGACATGGCTTGATCCGGCAACGCCAGCTCGGTAGCAGCGGGCTGGCGTTGTTGCATCGACGGTCGCAAATCGGGCATTCTGATTTGGTGCAGCCACCTCTGGAATTGGAAGCAATGACACTCGTTTCTCGTATCCCCGCACTGCTCGTGATGTTGGTTGTATTGGCCGGATGTCAGGATAAAAAAGCGCCGCTAGCGGCATCGGCGAATCTGGCAGATGCGCCAGCAGCGGCGGCGAACACCACGGCGACAACCGCCCCGACCGTGGCATCGACACCGCTCAGCGGCGATGGCAAAGTCGGCGTGCACGAGTGCGATGCGTATCTCACGCTGTATCGCAGCTGCATCGAAACCAAGGTTCCGGCGAGTGACCAACCGCGTTATCGCGAGGCCTACACGCAAGGGCTCAGCGCATTGCAAAAAGCCGCCAACGGCATGGGCAATATCGCCAAACTCGCCGAGAGCTGCGGCATGGCACGCGAGGCGGCCAAGAGCGCGCTGGCGAAATTCGGCTGCGACGAGTTTTGAGTTTTTGGCAAAACTTGAAGAGTTGGGAAACGAAAGACGAAAATGACGAGAAGACGGTAAAAAAAGAGCCGTCATTGACCAGCTTCGCTGTTGAAAAGCGCTTCAGCGCAAGCTGAAATCCATTTTGCCTTTCGTGTTTTGGCGTAAAACGCATGTAGAAGGCGAAATTCAACATGGATCCCAGCCTGCGCTGGGATGACGGCTATTTTCTTTACCAAGCTGGTCAATGACGGGTCGGCAACTGGCGCGATGCGCGAAACCCAAAGCATGCAGCCATCGCGCGATGGCATGCGATAATCACCAATCGACAATCCACGGACCCCAGCGGAATGACTCACGCGCGCCAGCTTCTTGTCACCAGTGCCCTGCCTTATGCGAATGGCCCGCTGCATATCGGCCATCTGCTCGGCTATATCCAAGCGGATATCTGGGTGCGCGCGCGACGCATGGCCGGCGATACCGTGCATTTTGTCTGTGCCGACGATGCCCATGGCACCGCGATCATGTTGGCGGCGGAAAAAGCCGGCATCACGCCCGAGGAATTCATCAAGGATATTCAGGCCGGCCATGAAAAAGATTTCGCGACATTCCATGTCGATTTTGATTTTTATCACACCACACATTCGCCGGAAAACCAGGAACTGGCTGGACACATTTTCACGCGCCTGCGCGACACCGGGAAAATCGCGCGGCGCGAAGTGCGCCAACTCTACGATCCGATCAAGGAAATGTTCTTGCCGGATCGCTACATCAAGGGCGAATGTCCCGTCTGCGCCACGCCGGACCAATACGGCGACAACTGCGAAAACTGCGGTGCCACGTATTCGCCGACCGACCTGAAAAATCCGCGCTCGGTGGTTTCGGGTGCGACGCCCGAGCTTCGTGATTCAGAGCACTATTTTTTCAAGGTCGGCGAGTTTGCGCAGTTCCTGCGCGAGTGGCTGGCCGGCGATGTCGCGCATGCCTCGGTCAAGGCCAAACTCAAGGAGTGGCTGGATGCCGAAGGCGGCGTGCGCGACTGGGACATCTCGCGCGATGCGCCGTATTTCGGGTTTCCGATTCCGGATGCGCCGGGCAAGTTTTTCTACGTCTGGCTCGATGCGCCGGTCGGTTATCTCGCGAGCTTCAAGAAATATTGCGCGAGCGAGAAAGGCCGCGCGAACGGATTGACGCCAGCAACGTTCAAACGATTTCTGGAACCAAGCGATCCTGATTTCATCGGCGAAAGTGAGCTGCATCATTTCATCGGCAAGGACATCGTCAACTTCCACGGCCTGTTCTGGCCGGCAATGTTGCAAGGCGCGGGTTACCGCGAGCCGACCGCGCTGCACGTCAACGGTTATCTCACCGTCAACGGCGCAAAGATGTCGAAGTCGCGCGGCACGTTTATCCAAGCACGCACGTATCTCGACGCGGGTTTGAACGCGGAGTATTTGCGCTATTACTTTGCCACGATGCTTGGCCCCGCACCGACCGATATCGATCTCGATTTGAAAGCTTTCGAGGATCGTGTCAATTCGCATCTGGTCGGCAAGTTTGTGAATATCGCAAGTCGCTGCGCGGGATTTATCGAAAAGCATTTCGATGGAAGACTTGCAGCCGATATTCCTGCGGAATTGCTTGCGCACTATCAGCTCGCAAAAGAACGACTAGAACAGGCCTCACTGCACAAGCGACATTATCAGGAAGGCGACTTCGCTCAGATCGCGCGTGATGTAATGAATGAGGCCGACTATATCAACGGACTCATCGCCGGGTGGCAACCTTGGAAACTCGCCAAAGATCTGGCGCAGCACAAGCTGCTGCATCAGGTGTGCACATTGGCGATCAATTTTTTTCGCCTGTTGACGATTTATCTCAAACCCATCATCCCGGCAACGGCGATGCACATCGAAACGTTTCTCGGCGAAAAACTTGATCATTTCCTGCAGGCCGAGACACTGTTGTTAGGCACGCAAATCCAACCATTCCAGTCGCTGATCACACGCATCGACGCCAAAAATATCGAAACCATGATCGAAGCCTCGAAAGATTCCCTCGCTGTCGAAAAACCAGTGAGCGCTGCGCCGACAAAAAAATCCGCTACCGCGAAAGCCGAGACAAACGCTTCGCCAGCCATACAATCGCCGCCTGCGATCATTGCGATGGATGACTTTGCCAAGCTCGATTTGCGCATCGGCAAGGTGCTTATGTGCGAGTTCGTCGAAGGCTCGGACAAGCTGCTGCGCTTCCAGCTCGATGCCGGTGAACTCGGCCAACGCCAGATTTTTTCCGGCATTCGTGGCGCGTATGCCGAGCCGGAGAAACTGGTCGGGCGCAATGTGGTTTTCATCGCCAACCTCGCGCCGCGCAAGATGCGTTTTGGTGTTTCCGAAGGCATGATTCTTTCTGCGGGCGGCAGCGATGGTGCGTTGTTTCTGCTCGATGCGGATGCAGGTGCCGCGCCCGGCATGACGGTCAAATAATCGG
>JAYVTP010000438.1:0-1985 GCA_043788685.1 Pseudolysobacter sp.
ATCCAGGAATACGCGCCGCCAGCCAGCGTGCCCGAAGCCACCGCCGAAATCCGCCTGCGCGAAATCGTGCGCGTGGCCGCTGAAGTTTTCGCGTTGCCGCGTGCATCGATTGCATTGAAAACGCGCAGTCGCGGCAAGGGTGGCGAAAAATACGGACGCATGAGCGAGCGCGGCGAATTCATCGAAGTGGGTGAGGGCGGTCTGCGTTTCCTCGTCAACCTGCACGACTATCTCGATACCGGATTGTTCCTAGATCATCGCCCGTTGCGCGCGCGCGTACGCGAAATCGCGCGCGGCAAAACTTTCCTTAATCTGTTTTGCTACACCGGCACGGTCAGTGTGTATGCGGCCGATGGCGGCGCGAGCAAAACCACCAGCGTCGATCTGTCGGCGACGTATCTCGATTGGGCCGGACGAAATTTCGCGCTGAACGGATTTGTCGGGCGCGATCACGCGCTGGTGCAAGCCGATGGTTTGTCGTGGCTCGAAAACGATCCGGCATCATACGATCTGATCTATGTCGATCCGCCGACGTTTTCCAATTCAAAACGCGCTGACGACTTCGACGTGCAGCGCGATCACGTGCGCCTGCTCAAGCTCTGTGCCGCGCGTCTCGCGCCGGATGGATTGATTTTGTTTTCGAACAATTACCGGCGCTTCAAGCTCGATGAAACCGCGCTCGACGGACTCGATATCAAGGACATAAGCGCGCAAACCATTCCGCTGGATTTCGCCCGCCACGCCCGCATTCATCGCTGCTGGGAAATCCGCCACACGCAGTAATCTAGAGAGTTGCCACCAGCTGAACGGCCAGCAACATAACGTCAACCGCTTGCCCCACGCTGCGTTATTTCACAGTCGATTCAGAACCGAAAGTGCAATATTAAACTGCAGTCTTAAGGAGGCCGCTATGTTTACCCCAGTAAAGAAAATCCGTTCAGTGTTGTTTGGTGTGGTCGCCCTTGCTGGCGTCGCCTTGGCGCCGTCCGCATTCGCAGGTCACTTGGGAGTGAGTGTCAACCTCGGTCTGCCCGGCATCGGTCTTGGCTATTCAAGCTGCGGCCATTGCGGATGGGGCGGCCATGGCTACGGTTATGCCAACGTCGGTTATGGCGGCGGTTACGGACCGGCGTACTACCCGGCCTACTACGGCCCGACGTACTACGGGGGCGGCTACTATCGCGGCCCGGCTTACGGCGTAGTTTATGAACACGGTTACGATCGTGGTTATCGCGGTGGTTATGGCCGTGGCGGTTACGATCGCGGTCGCGAACACGGCTACGATCACGATCACTACTACAACCACGGTGGTTACCATCACTGATCGATGATCCGGTTTTGAGCGCCCTGCGCTGATCTGGTCGAAACGCTTCGCCCACTTGGGCGGGGCGTTTTTCTGCGCGCCGCATGTGCCAAACGTTTGCCAAGTTTGATTGGCCTCGGCGGCAGCCAACCTCTATGATACGCGGCATTCCTTCAGCGGTATGTCGCATGAGTCAGCACCCAGCAGCAGATAAACCCGCCAGGCCTGTTGCGACGGCAGGATGGACATTTTTCCGCCAGTGGCTGAAGAATCCGTTGAGCATCGCGGCGTTGTCGCCAAGCGGACGCCAGCTCGCCGGCCGCATGATGCACGAGCTGCCGTCAGGCGCCAAACGCGTGGTCGAACTCGGCGGCGGCACCGGGGTGTTCACGCGTGCCATGCTCGAACACGGCATCAAGCCGCACAACCTGCTGGTGGTCGAGCTCAACGAGGAATTGTACGAGTACCTGCATACGAGTTTCCCCGACGTCAACGTGGTCTGGGGCAACGCCTGCGACCTGAATGCGATCGCGAGCAAGGCCGGCATGCTCGTTGAGGGCAAGATCGATGCGGTGATCAGCGGACTCGGCCTGTTGTCGATGCCACGTAGTTTGCAGATGAATATTCTCGGCGCGGCCTTCGATGTGCTGAAGCAGGACGGCTGTTTCATCCAGTTCACCTA
>JAYVTP010000439.1:0-1652 GCA_043788685.1 Pseudolysobacter sp.
GCCAACAGCAGGCGCGTCGACTCCGCCGCATCCACGCGCATGCCGGTCTTGCGTTCGAGCACGAGTGCGGCGAAACGATGTTCCTCGTAAACGTCAATGGCGCGAGTATCGCGATTGAAACGTGCGATGCGTTCGCGCACAAAACGATGCGCAAAATCGCGCTCGAGCAAGACTGGATCGAACGGTGCGGCGGCAAGAATCAAACTGTCGCGTTCGTCGAAGCGCAGATCGACCACAACCAGCCACGGCTCGCCATACAACGCCGTGTTTTCGTGCAGGCGCGCGCCGCGTCCGTTGCTCAGCATATAACGACGCGGATTGTCCGGGTCTTGCCGCGCGACGCGATCGGGAAACGCATGCAGCAACAGATTGCCGAGCGTCAGCAGATCGGCATGGACCTCGCCACGCTCGCGCAAACCGAGCCGCCGCCGCCAACTACCTGCTGCCTGATCGAGCGCGGCGAGTGCGCCGCTATCCGCGCCGAGGTTGCGCGCCGCACGCGTGCCATCGCAACGCCACGCATCCAGTGCCTGCCAGCGCAGACGAAAATCATCACCGATGTGCATGGACGTACTAGTGTCGCGGGAGGCAGAATGCCGGGAGCGACCGCGCAATGGAGTGCGCGCCTCGATCAGCGCAAGCAGATCGCAAGCCAGCGATCGCTGTTGCGTCGATGCACGCAACGCCGCCGCAGCAAGCCGCGGATGGGTGCCGAGCGCGAGCATGTCACGCCCGAGCGGCGTCAACCGTGCGGCATCATCCAGCGCGCCCAGCAGACCGAGCAGTTCGCGGCCTTGCGCGAGCGCGCCACTCGGTGGCGCATCCAGCCATTGCAAGGTACCCGAACCCCACGCCGCGAGTTCAAGCGACAATGTGGATAATTCCACTTGTGTAATTTCGGGCGTGCGCGCGGGATCAAGACGCAGGCTTTGTGGCCACATCCGATAACACACGCCAGCGGCAACGCGGCCAGCGCGGCCGGCTCGCTGGTCGGCTGAGGCTTGTGAAATCGCGACATTTTCCAGCCGCGTGAATCCGCTTTGCGCATCGAAGCGCGGCTCACGTGCCTGGCCGAGATCGATCACCGCGCGAATGCCAGGCAAGGTCACGCTGGATTCGGCAACATTAGTCGCGAGCACGATCCGGCGCGAATGATTTTCGGCGGGACGCAAGGCGAGATGTTGCTCGGCCAGCGACAGTTCGCCATGCAGCGGCACAAGGCTCAACGCGTTGTCGGCAGCGAGTGCGGACAGCACATCGCGCGCGCGATCGATCTCGCGCTTTCCAGGCAGAAATACCAGCATATCGCCTGCGCTTTCGCTCAGCACCTGCTGCGCGACGCGCTTGAGATGGAACGGCCAATCCTCCTGCGCCTTTGCCGGCGGATACTCGATGCGCACCGGATAACTGCGGCCCGCGCTGCTCAGGCGCGGCGCGTCCAGCCAGCGCGCGATGCGCTCGCCATCCAGCGTGGCCGACATCACCAGCAGGCGCAGATCGGGGCGCAGACTGGCCTGCACATCAAGCGCGAGTGCGGCGCCGAGATCGCCATGCAGATGACGTTCGTGGAATTCGTCGAACAGGATCGCGCCGATACCAGGTAACTCGGGATCGCTCTGCAACAGGCGCGTGAGAATGCCTTCGGTGACAAC
>JAYVTP010000440.1:0-10634 GCA_043788685.1 Pseudolysobacter sp.
CCCGAACTCGGCGGGCGGCCGGATGCAACTCAGGATGCTGGAGAGTCACCCTGTTTTCCAAGCTCGCAACGCTGGAGTTGCCGACTCTGCCGCGCGGCCACAATCGGTGTGGCAGAGCCGGGCACGTGGCACTCAGAAAGCGAAACGGCCAACGACTTTCACCAGACGCTGGTCAAGCAGCGTCGAGTTCGGCTTGCCGAAATTGGCGTCGGAAAGGTTGTCGTCTATGCCGTCGAAATTCTTGTAGTTGAACAGATTCTGCACATCCAGACGTAACTGGAACGTCATATTGTGAGATAAATCAAACGTCTTGCCGAGTGAAAGATCGACGCGACGATAAGCCCAGAAGTTCGGAATGATGAAGGAATATTTCTGCGGATAATAATATCCTAGCAGTTCGCCGCAATTATAATCGCAGGTTGCATATATTCCTCTGTTTGCATTTTTCGGCAACCCCGAACCCAGAGTGATAATACTGCTCAACTGCAAATCCCATGGCAGACCGACCGTACCATTCAACACCAAATGATGCTTTTCACCAGTCTTGTCATAGGGATAGCCGGATGGATCGACATAATCGAGAGAATAAGCATCACCACCGGATTTCTTGGCTTGGGTGTATGTGTAAGCCAGTCCGAATCCCCAATTCGACTCTTTGGTATAAGGTTTATTGAGGCCCACCAGCACGCTGCTTGCCTGATATTTCTTGTAGCCGTTATGCAACACAACGCCGAACGGGCTACCCGGCGGGGTATCGATCACGAATCCCGGTACCGTCTCGCGATTCCACAGCCATGTGAACTGGTTGTAGCTCAGCACGCGGCTCAACGTCAACGAATCCACCCAGTCGCCCCATACCTGCTTGACGCCGAGGCTGAACTGATCGCTATAGGGAGGCTTGGTGTTGTTGTTCAGTACGTCGATTTCGCCATTGGCCTGATTGGACGTAATCAACGATTGCAATCCGGCGACCGTAAGGTATTTCGGATCCCATTTGATCGTGCCTGGATGACCGTCAGGCGAGAACACGAAGTTATAATACGGGTATTGCGAATGGAATGCTTCTTGGATCGAATTGTCCAGCGGGGTACGATCGTAATATCGTCCGGCGCCGCCAAAAATAGTCGTCGACTGGTCGTTGTTTTTACTCACGTCGTATGAGAAACCGATACGTGGCTGGTATTCATCCTTGTAACCGCTGCGATTTTTTCCGGTGCTTATATAATCATTACCCAGATGCAGATAGTTGATAATCGCGTATTCATCGGTCGGCGTCACGTAGCCATTGTTATACGCGTTGGTTTCATAATCCCAACGTACTCCCAGGTTCAATTGCAGGCGTGGCGTGATATCCCAATCATCCTGGGCGAAAATTCCTACCTGATTGTTTGACAGCTCGGCGTGTTTTCCCGATGGCGAGAAATTCGCACGCTCCGGAATGGTTAGTCCCGTGACAGGGGTATCCGTGTTGTAAATGAATTGCGGCGTGCTGCCGTAATTTTCCAGCACATTCTCATTGATATGAGCGAAACTGGCACCGACCTTGACCACATGATCACCATGCCAGTTGAAAGAATCGAACGTCACCTGGTCGTTGATGGTCTTGGTCTTCTGTTCCTTGTTCTGGGTCTGATTGCTGCCGCCGATCGTGGCGATGCCCGGATCGTAAATAATGGATGGCAGGCTGGGATCCGCGGGAGCCGGGTTGAACTTGTATTGCCCGTCGTCGAGCAGCAGGTCGTTGACAAAACCGTGGCCGCGGAACTGCCACTTGAGCAGCAAATCGTTGACCTCGTTGTCGCGATTGATACGCGCGCTGTAGACGGTATTGCCACCGAACCCGGTCACTTCCTCATCCTTGCGCCGCGACACACTCAAATCCACGTTATTGCTTTCGTTCGGTTGCCAGCTGAGCTTGCCAAAGAAGGTCTTTTCGTGAAACGGCTCGGGGAACGTGCCGTTGTACTGTTTGAACAAATCGCCGTACTTGGCGTTGTTGATATTTACCGTCGCAGCGCCGTCTTGTTTGTTGGCCTCATAATCGATAAAAAACTGCAGCGTATCGGCGATGATCGGGCCGCCCAGCGTGGCACCATATTGCTCTTGGTGAACAGAGGGCTTCGGGTTGCCAGCCTGCGACGAAAAATATTCCTGAGCGCCCATTCCCGTGGTTTGCAAATCGCCGAAGACTGAACCGTGGAATTCGTTCGTGCCTGACTTTGTGATGGCGGTAATCAGCGAAGTACCGGCCTGTTCATACTCAGCCTTGAAGTTCTGCGTCAGTACGCGATATTCCTGAATCGCCTCCTGCGAGAACGGATTGCCTTTGGTGCTGTCCTGTCCGGCCAGCCCGCCCTGCAACACATTATTCTTGAGGTTGGCGCCATCGATGTACACGTTGGTCTGGTTGGGATCCTGACCAAAAGAGCTGAACGATTTTGTATCGGTCTTGCGCGATACCTGCACACCGGGAGCGAGTGCCGCAAAGTTCAGAAAATTACGACTGATCTGCGGCAGATTTTCGATTTGCTGGCGGGTGACGTTGGTGGCAACTTCCGAGTTACGAATGTCGGCCTGCGCCAGACTGGCGGCAGTGACATTCACGCTCTCCAGTTCGGTCGAACTCTTGCCGATATTGGCGGCATCCAGATTGGCGATAACTTGTTGCCCGACCTGCGCCGTGGCCACGCTGGACGCGATCTCCTTGCCGCCGGAAGAGGCGGTGATTTCGTAGCTGCCGGGCTTGACGTTCGCCAGCACATAGTTGCCATCGCTACCGACAATGGTTTTGGTGGTGAAGCCGGTGTTGACCTCCTTGGCGATCACTTCCGCGCCCACCGCGTTCGGCGAGCTGACTTTGCCTTTGATGGTAGCGGTACTGTTCTGCGCCCATGAAACAGCGGGCAGCGCGAAGGTTGCAAAAGCACTAATTACGAGTGATGCAAGCAGCCTTTTCTTCAACGGCAATAGCTTTTTCATGGTCGCCTCCCGGATGTGTTGCGTAGATTGGTTTTGGTTTCTTTTTTTTTCTTTCATCGCGCGGTCGTGTTGGCGCCGCAGGTTTTTCGTACAACAATTTCGCAGCGCAATGTCTGCGCCGCTTCGGTTCCTCCATTTGGTTTTTCGAGTACCAACGCGAGGCGCTCCAGCGCACTGCGACCGAGATCGACGATGCGCACACGAACCGTGCTGAGCGACGGCGCAACGTAGCGCGCGATCGGGATGTCGTCGAAACCGGCCAGGGCGATGTCTTCCGGCACGCTTACGCCATGTTCGGCCAACGCATACAGGCAACCGACAGCCATCATGTCGTTGGCTGCGAACACTGCATCGGGTCGCAACGTTCGGCTCAGAAATTGTCGTCCTGCGGCATGACCTGACTCCTCGGAGAAATCTCCTGCGACAATATCCAGCGCCATCTTCGGTGCATGTTTGGCCATCGCCGCGCGATAACCTTGCTCGCGCTGCTGTGCGTCGAAATTGTTTTCCGGTCCGGTGATGAACGCTATTTTTTTGTGACCGATGCCGAGCAAGTGCTGCACCATCGCGTAGGCGCCACCATAGTTATCAACATTGAGCACCGGATAGTGCGGATTCTTGACCGAGCTGTTCAGCAGCACGATCGGCAATGCGTCGGGCAGATGATCGTGCAGGAATTCAGCGTCGACATGCGGCGAAAGAATCAACATGCCATCGACGCGGCCCTGCATTGCACGCAGCGCAACAGCGGCTTCGCTGGCATTACCGTGCGAGGATGAAACCAGCAAATGCAAACCACGCGCACGTGCGGCGAGGTCGATGCCACGAATCAATTCCGAGAAGAATTCGCCATACAGATCCGGCAGCAACGCGCCGATCGTATCGGTGCGGCGGGTGATCAGGCTGCGCGCTGCGCTGTGCGGGATATATCGCAAACGCGCGGCAACGCTCTCGATGTGCTTGCGCGTTGCCGCAGTCACGCTCTCGTGCCCGTTCAGCGCGCGCGAAACCGAGGCGACCGAGACGCCGGCTTCTTTTGCTACAAGTTTGATCGTTACCGCCAAGAATTATCCCCACCCGCGTGCCGAAGCGACCAAGTAAACGATTACATCGCGAATGTAATCGTTTACATAACATCTTGTAACGCTGCACTGCGCAAATTCTTAACATTCGAGATCGAACAGGGGAAAACTCAAGCGAGGAGCGCGGCCAGCGGACGAGCAGCGTATAGCCATGCACAACGCTCAACAGGACTATCTTCGACAAGAATCGACCTAGCATGAGGTAGTTTCCAGGTCTGCAATGACACCGATCTCGAACGTTTTCAAGATTGCGTGCAGACCTCGATTCTTCGAACTTTGCGGTTTATCGCGGCCACATCGAGCGCAGCGGATGTGCTTCGGTGTTGAATGTCACCGCATCGAAATCCAGCGTTTGCGGCGCGAACAGCAGGTAGAAATACTTGAAGGTTTCCGCAAAAATGAAACTCTCCATGCGATCCTTCTTGCGTTTGCCCACGACGTTTCACAGCGCCGCGTAGCCGACATCGGTGCGGCAGTATTTGACGAAATCGCGGAATAGCGTCTGGCCCATTGCCAGATATTTTTCGCCATGGGTGTAGTGGCTCAGGTGATACGTCGATTCGACGATTTCCGGACGCAACGCATGGATGAAGGTGCTGGGCGTGTTCGATGTCGATGCGTCGGCACCGATGCGCAAGAGTTTTTACACCGCCATTTATCACGCGATGATGGCATCGAGTTTGTTCATGGATGCCGATGGCCGTTATCGTGGCCCGGACAATACCGTGCATCACGCCGATGGTTTTCGTAACTACTCGACGTTTTCGCTGTGGGATAAGTATCGCGCACTGCATCCGATACTAACGATAGTGCAGCCGGAACAGCGCACTAACGACATCGTGAACTCGCTGCTGGCGTCACGTCGCTACAGCCCGAACGGCATTCTGTCGGTGTGGGCGTTTCATGGCCTGGAAACCTGGTGCATGATTGGTTATCACGTCACTGCCGGTAATTGCCGATGCCTTCATGAAGGCGAGGCCGCTTCAAAAACGCTTGAATACGCGTTCGATGACTGGACCATCGCGCAAGTGGCGACCGTGCTCGGCAAGCGCGATATCGCCGAGGTTTTCGACAAGCGCGCAGGCAACTGGCGCAACGCCTACGATGCAAAAACCGGTTTCATGCGCGCACGCAAAACCGATGGCGTTTTCCGCGAGCCGTTCGATCCGAGCGCGAGTGGCTACGGCACCGACTACATGGATACGCAATATGCGCCACGCCCCGACGGGCTTGCCGGCAACGATGATCTTGGCCAGATGTTGGCATGGTTCTTGTTCACCGCGAAGGGTTTTTATACGGTCGCGCCGGCCAGTAACGAGTACGTAATCGGCCGACCGTTCGTCGATCGGGTGACACTGAATCTGCCAAACGGGAAGAACTTCATGATCAGCACCGACGGTCTCGATGCGACACATCCCTACATCGGCGCGGTAACATTGAACGGCAAGCCGCTGCTGCGCAGTGTGATCTGACATGAACAAATTAGGGCTGGTGGTAAACTGCATCTCAGCATGCAGGCGCAGCCGGACAAAAGCTGGGCGATCGGTAACAGCCAGCGTCCGTATTCGATGAGCACACGTCGAGGCGAGCGGCGTGGCCACGCTCGAAGCAACGCATGACGCGACGAGATCATGCATTGGAGATTGCATATCCAAGCAGATACCACGGCGCGCACTCTGTGTTGCTTCAAGCGCAGCTTTATCCGCAAATTTTTTTGGCGTCGTGCCGATCCACATCGCACACGCCGCCGCCGCGGCAACGACTTGTGCCGGGGCGTGGGATGTCACAGCGGCTTATGTTCGAGGCAATACGCGAATCTCGCGCACTACACGATCAACTTGAGGGTGATGGATTGCGGCGCCGCAACGGAGTCCAACTGCGTAGTGTCGGCTGGTCAATGCCAGATGGGCGGCGGTAAATCTGCAACACACTTACGGCATCCAGGGAGCCAGATCGAACTCACTGCGATGATCGGCATGAACGATGTTTCGAGCGAAGTGTTCACGCGGGCAGATGTCGACACTATCACCAGTTACGCGGCGGCGCATGGCATGGCCGGATTGCACTTCTGGTCGCTGAATCGCGATACGCCATGCCCGGGGGCCAGCAGCTCGGCATCGTCGATATGCAACTCGGTATCCGGCAGCACGGCTCTGCATGTACCCAACGTTTCTTGCGTGACCTCGGGTGATAAACTGCCCGAACGTACAATAGACAGCCTCACAGCCAAAGTCATACTTGCCCGGCGATCGAGTGTTGCGATGACGATCGCATCACATATTAATCATCTGAGGAGTACAGAATGAAATGGTTGTCGATTTCTGAAAATCGTTTCACTGGAATAACATTTTTATCGGTCGCGACGACAGTATTATTCGGTTGCTTAAATTCGGTGGTAGGAATTACGGCTTTCGGATTGATCGGACTGATTTATTCGAGTCAGTCGAACGCGCTGAGTTGCGGTAGCTATAACGGCACGATTTGCAACGGAACCGCGACGCAGTATGCCGGTGGATTCAATCCACGAGCGGGCGAATCGGGCGGATTCGGCGGCGCCGCAAGCTGCACGGTAACGCATACGCCGGTCGTATTCGTGCACGGCAATGGTGACAATTCCACGAGCTGGGATTCGCCTACCTTCCAAGTGAGCGGTTATGTTCAGGCGCCGAATTCGGTGTATCAACAATTCAAGGCAGCGGGCTATCAGGATTGCGAACTGTTCGGCTTGACCTATCTCAGTGCCAGCGAGCGCAGCTTGCCGCAATTGAACTACCATCGCGAATCGAAATACGCGATTCTCGATAACTTTATCAAGGCGGTGAAGCTCTACACCGGGCAGGCAAAGGTCGATCTGGTAACGCATTCGATGGGTGTAAGCATGTCGATGGCAGCGCTGGATTACTACAGCGACTGGGGCAGCGTACGCCGCTTCGTCAATATCGCTGGCGGCCTCCACGGACTGGACTCCTGCCTGTGGACTGGTTACGCGAATGCCTACGCAACCACCTGCGGCTCACAGAATTGGTATGACGCCTGGATTTTCGGCGTGTATCCCGATTCGGCATCACCCGGCATCAATTCATGGACCGGCACGAGTGCAGCGCGTGCATTGCCGAATACCGCCAACAGCAATACCGCGGTCGCGTTCTACACGATTTATGCCGGCACGAATGATGAAATCATGTGTGCTACAACTTCGGATTACGCCAATTGCGGCAACAGTCCGCTGCTGCGCAATACCAGTCACAACGTCAAGGCGCAATTAAATGTTGGCGCTGGATCGAATACCCAGCAAGTCAATTGGGATTGGACGACCGGAATTCCATGGAATGTCTTCGGCGGCGACGTCGACGGCATTGGTCATTTCCATTCACGTAATAATACAGGAAGCATTATCGTTAATATGATGACGACCGCCTGTGCTGATACTGCCTGTGCCGCAGGTTATTCCTACGGTCCGGTCAGATAAGCGGCTGCAAACGATCGTGTCTGTCGGTTCGATCGAGGACGAAGTTCTCCTCGCGCGAATCGACTGACTTTGAACTGACAGATCGCCAATTTGCCAACTGAGCAGCCTTTCGCATGACCCGTCGGAAGTGATCGGTACACCCACCGATCACTTCCCCTTCGCATATGCCGTTGGCGCGTCGGGTAAACTGTTGCCAAATCCTGCTATCCGCTGCTCATGACACTGCTCCGTTCGCCTTTTGAGATTCCCGGGTATCGCTTTGTTCGACGCATTGGTCGTGGCGGCATGGCCAGCGTGTATTTGGCTTTGCAGGATTCGTTGAAGCGGCCGGTCGCCATCAAGATACTGAGCAGCGAACAAATCCCTGGCGAAAAAATGTCGGCGCGCTTCGAGCAGGAAGCACGCACCATCGCGCGACTGGACCATCCGCACATCGTCAGCATCTACGATGTCGGACGCGATAACGACGGCCAACTCTTTTACACGATGCCGTATCTGCCGAATGGCGATCTGCGCGGGCAGGGGATCGGCAGCGATGAAAATCGCATCATCGACGTCATGCGAGCGCTCGCAAGCGCACTCGGTTATGCACATACGCAAGGTATCGTGCATCGCGACGTGAAGCCGGAAAATGTCTTGTTCGATGCACTCAAACGGCCGCTACTGGCGGATTTCGGTATCGCCTTCAGCACCAGCAGCCCGGATCGATTGACACGCGAAGGCGCCACGCTCGGTTCGTCCGGCTACATGAGTCCGGAGCAGGCGATGGGACGGCAACTCGACGGGCGTTCCGACCTGTATAGCCTCGGTGTGTTGTGTTACGAAATGCTGACCGGCGACAAGCCATTTCATCGCCCCGATTCGCTGTCGATGGCGCTTGCGCATCTGAACGAACCCGTGCGCCGCCTGCCACCCGAGCGGCGCCATTGGCAAACCATCATCGACAAGACGCTGGCGAAGAATCCCGAGTCACGTTATCAAAATGCAGAACAATTGCTCGCCTCGCTGGATGAACTGGATGATCGACTGGCCTCTGGCTTGAGCACGGTCTGGAGCCGTTCAATCGCTAGGCTTTCTGCGGCAGTGTCGTTGCGCTATTTGCTTGCGCTAGGTGTGATTTTATTGGTCTTGCTGCTGAGTCTGGCAGGACGGAAATGGTTGCCTGGAGGCGCGAAGATTTCCACTACGTCGCAAGCGGTCATTGCCCAGGATCGTGCCGCTATCCCCGCGGATGTTCGGCCTGCGATGAACAATCCTCAAATTGATCCGCTCCTCATCGAGGGCCAGAGGCTGATCGAGCGCGGGCAGGTGATTGCCCCGGATGACGAGAACGCTGTGGAACGTTATCTGAGCGTGCTTCGGCTCGATCCCGCAAACCGGGAAGCCAACGCCGCACTACGAAAAATTTTCAAGATCACGCTGGCGCAAAATTTCTTGCTGTTCGATGGTGGTGACGCATCGGATCGGGCGACGAAGGCCGATCCGCGTCTGCTCATGCAACCGGTGCGCGATAACGCGGCAGCGCAAAAAACAGCAGCGGCACGCCGCAACACGGCGGCGAATTCTCGCAATGCCAATTCGACGGCCGATAAACGAGGTCTGCAAGCCGGCGAGCGTCTGCGTGATGCGGCAGGCCCCGAGCTCGTATATGTGCCGAAAGGCCAGTCACGCGAATCCAGTCAACAACCGGTGTTGCAGGCGTTTGCGATCGCGGTCACCGATGTAACACGTGGCGAATATGCCGAATTCATGCGCAGCTCGGGTCGTACTGCCAGCGAATGCCGCACGCCGTTGTCGCTGGTATCACGTTTGCGCGATCTGTCTTGGCGTACACCCGGATTTGCGCAAGAGGATAACCATCCGGTGGTGTGCGTGAGCTGGCGCGATGCGCTGGCGTATGCGCGATGGCTATCGCAAAAAACCGGACAGAATTACCGCTTGCCGACGCAGCAGGAATGGTTGCATGTGGCGCGCCAGATCACGGCGACCGATGCGTGTTCATCGGGCAATGTAAGCGACCGCGCTCGTGGCGGAATCGGCCGGCATTTCGATTGCAACGACGGCTTTATCAACACCTCGCCGGTCGGCAGTTTTCCGCCATCGCCATTGGGTATCGTCGATCTCTCCGGCAACGTGAGTGTGTGGATGGGCGACTGCGCAAATACCGATTGCACCGACGTCTGGTTTCGCGGCCTGTCATGGCGCGACGGGCCGGGCGATTCCAACCTCGAACGTCGCGGTCACAGCGCCGCCGATATCGGTTACACCACGATCGGCTTGCGTGTCGTGCGCAGCATCGGTGAGTAATTTCGGCTTTCGTTTCAGCGCGGAAGATTTGCACGAGGGCTTGAGCATTCGTGCGTGGAAGTCTTGAGCTAGACAAGCGAGTCCCACCTCGTATGCGTTCGACCAATCTGCGGATGGACAAACACCATCGCACCGTTGCGCTGTTTTAGCTTCGGGTGGTCATGCTACTATTTTGTTTCGCGCGAAGCGTTCCGCGCACCTCTGGGGGGAGTGATTCTATGCGTTGGCTCATCGCGCTGTTGGCGGCTTTGGCGTGGCTGTTCGCTGGATTAAACTTCGCGTGGAGTGCGACCACATGGTCCGCCAAGGCGTCGCTCGCCACCGAACGTGGCTATCACACCGCGACCCTGCTGCCCTCGGGCCAAGTGATGGCGACGGGGGGTAGTAACAACGCCAGCAATCTCGCCAGCGTCGAGCTCTATGCGCCAGCGACGAATACTTGGTCGGCCGCTGGCGTGCTGGTTACCGCGCGAGGCTCTCATACCGCAACACTGCTGTCATCGGGACAGGTACTGGTGAGTGGCGGGGGTAGTAACGGCAGTGTCTAGTCCCGTCTGATTCTTAATATTTCTGACAAACAGCTCAGGGCGATCCTTGCGCCAGGCGCGCAGCGCTTGCAGCGGCGTGGTATGGCCGAGTGCGCGTTGCGGCAGGTGCTCGTTGTACAACGTCACGTAACGCTCGATCGTGGTTTGCAGATCCTCGCGCGATCGGAAGCGTGTGGTTGCCAAAACATCGCTGATGCGGCCATTGAAGCGTTCGACCATGCCATTGGTCTGCGGGTGCCGCGGCTTGAT
>JAYVTP010000441.1:0-2976 GCA_043788685.1 Pseudolysobacter sp.
AGCAATCGCCATGCATCATCCACCGGAAAAGCTGCAGACGCGCTACGCCGCCTCGCTGGCGTTGAAGAACGCAGAACTGTCGCGCATCTGGGTGACGCTGCAAGCGCAGCCCGATGACGTTGCGCTAGGCGAAGAGATCAATATCCGCCTGCATCGCCTGAGCGGATCGGCCGGCGCCTGAGGTTATTTGCGCCTTGGCGCGATCACACAACGGCTGGATGAGCGCATGCGCGACTGGCGCGAAACCGCGCCGGTATTGCGCAGTTCGACACACGAATTGGTCGAGAATCTGCGCATCAATATCGTGGTGTTGCTCCATGAATTGACGCATCCGCAATCGCCGCAAACGTGACTCGATGTATGGAATAAAGCCGTGAAGCCGCGTCTGCGCTGCGCGTCACGAAACAAGATATCGCCGCCAATCGCAAGGATAGAGACAAGATTTACCGGCGCTACGATCAGCCTGCATGCTTGTTGCCAACTGCACGATGCAGCTATGCTGTTGCGCCGTAACCTGCGCTGCGCAGACCGGCGGAATCGATTGCCTGATCGATTCCACTCCCAGCGATTATTTTGCCATGAGCAATTTCCCTCCCGTTTCCCTGATCGGCGTTCCCACCGATATCGGTGCCGGTCATCGTGGTGCATCAATGGGGCCGGAAGCCTTGCGTGTCGCTGGCTTGACCGCCGCGTTGATCGATCGCGGCCTGGATGTCATCGACCGCGGCAATCTGTCCGGGCCGGTCAATCCGTGGCAGCCGCCGCACGAAGGTTATCGGCATCTGCCTGAAGTCATCGCATGGAATCGCGCGGTGATGCATGCGGTCGCGGCGGAGCTGAAACTGCAGCGCATGCCGATCATGCTTGGTGGCGATCATTGCCTCGCCATCGGTTCGATCACCGCGGTTGCGCAATACTGCCGCGACGTCGGCAAACGCCTTGTGGTGGTTTGGCTGGATGCGCATGCGGATTTTAATACCAGTGCGATTACGCCATCGGGAAATATCCATGGCATGCCCGTCGCGTGCCTGTTCGGTCATGGCCCGGATGCGTTGACGCGTCTCGGTGGCAACACGCCGGTGCTGAGCGCGGAGCAATTGCGCCAGGTCGGTATCCGTTCGGTCGATATTGGCGAAAAACGCCTGGTCAAGGAAGTTGGACTGGATATTTACGACATGCGCTACATCGATGAAATCGGCGTCAAGCGTTCGATGGAAGAGGTGTTGTCAGGGCTGGATAAAAACACCCACCTGCATCTCAGTTTCGATGTCGATTTTCTCGACCCGGCGATTGCGCCCGGCGTCGGCACCACCGTGCCGGGCGGGCCGAATTATCGCGAAGCGCAGCTGGTAATGGAGATGATCGCCGACACCGGTTTACTCGGGTCGCTCGATATCGTCGAGCTGAATCCTGCGTTCGACGTGCACAACCAGACCGCCGCGCTGGCCGTTGATCTGGTCGAAAGCCTGTTCGGCAAATCGACCTTGATGCGCGAGTAACATCGAGGTCGTCTCGTATTGCCGAAATATCAGGATGCCGGATCCGGCACAAATCCCTGCGGAAACGGTTGCGGTTCATTGGCGATCGGCTTCGGCAGCGGGATGACGCCACGCGCGACAAGGTTGCGATAGCTGTCGTACCAGATCGAAACCACTTCGTTCGGCTGCGCTCCGGCGCGCTCGAAATTGGTGTAACTCACGTACGACGATTCGCGCGCGCCGTGTCCGGTACCCAGCGATTCTTCGCGTTTTTCTGCGCGTTGGGCCAGCCGTCCATCGGCCGCCGGCTGTATCGGCGCGGGTGAGCCGGTGGCCTTCGCTGCGCCGGCCGCATTGCTGGCGGGTGGTGATGCCGCGGCGGTATCGGCGGTTGCACTTGGTGCATCTGCACGTTGCCTTTGGGCGCTGCTCATATCGGTGGCGTCACGGGCCGACTCGGTTTCGTAGCGTGGTGGAGTGGCGGCAATTTTATCCTCGTGCCACACCGGCTTTTGTTTCTCGCGGAACACCGCCACGCCGATCACGCCGACATTATTTGCGCGACCGGTGCGTGCCGCGTAACTGTTGCTGAGCGCGGTGAAATTGAACTGCGCGACTTCTGCCACGCTTTTGCGCCAGCCGTTGATTTCGGTGCTCTGGTACGGCGCAAGTACGTAGCCGGTCTGCTCTGCATTGGCGTTCTCGCCGCTGACTGCGTTGACGCCATCCACCGACAACACTGCCATCACGCGCTCGCCGGTGCGATTGCTCATGTGCACCGAATAACGATGGCCGGGAATGCCGACGACATACAGTTTGCCGTCACTCGCAAGCGGGCTTAGCGTGGCGCCAGTATCGCGATCGACCAGACTCAGATCGAGCAGCGATCCGGCATGCAACGATCCACAGGACAGCAGTGATGCGGCGAATAACGGCAACAGACTTTTCATGACGCACTCCAGCGGGTTGAGGTGCGAAGTGAAACGTGGCAGTGGCGAAAGCGGGGTTAAGTCATCCGCATCCATTACAATAAGTCGGTTATTCACGGCTTCGACATGAGTTTATGAGCAGCAAAAGACACCTTACCGGCATCACCACATCGGGCACGCCGCACCTCGGCAATTATGTCGGCGCGATCCGTCCGGCGATAATTGCGAGTCAGCAACCCGACGCGAGTTCGTTTTATTTTCTCGCGGATTACCATGCGCTGATCAAGTGCGACGAGCCGGAGCGCATCCAGCGTTCGACCCTGGAAATTGCCGCAACATGGCTCGCGCTCAGTCTCGATCCTGAAAAAGTAACCTTTTACCGGCAATCGGATATTCCCGAAATCCCGGAGCTGACCTGGCTGCTAACCTGCGTCACTGCCAAAGGATTGTTGAACCGCGCGCACGCCTACAAGGCGGCGACCGATGCCAATCGCGCGAACGAGGAAGACATCGACGCCGGCATCAACGCCGGCTTGTACATGTATCCGGTGCTGATGGCCGCCGACATT
>JAYVTP010000442.1:0-3171 GCA_043788685.1 Pseudolysobacter sp.
TCGCGTGCGTTTTGCCGACGGTCTGGGAAGCCGTGTGATCGCGGCAGGCGATAGTGGACCGGGGCCGAACTATTTTCTGCTGCAGGCCTTTACCGCTAACCTGAGCTTCGACAATAGCTACGGCAACTGCCTGACCGGCAACAGTGGGTTTTGCTTCATCGGCGGCACCGGTCTTGGCGATGACGGCCCGGATGCGGCTGCGCATCTGGGGCTGGATGCGCGCGGTCGACCGTTGTTCACTGGCACCTTTAATAATGCTGATGATCCGAATCGGGGCCATGTCTTGACTCGGCGCTACAGCAACGATTTCGGGCCGCTGCCGGATCGAATTTTCCGCCACGGTTTTCAGTAGCGAGGCGCGTTGCAATCGCGATGCTGGCGTAATACATCGCGCGACTGGCGATGTCCTGTGGAGCTGCCGTGGCAATTTTTGGCGGTTGCGGGCGCAGAAAAAACAGTGTCGTCACGACGATGACCGCAAGCAAGGCGATCACAATCGCAACCGGCTTGCGCCACGAGCGCGGCTGGATCGGCAGCCGTTCCAGCGAAACTAGGGCCTGCGGCAGCCACTGCTCTGCAGCGCCACGCGATCGCGTTCCACTCGCTGTTGCGGGATGTCGATCAGCCGATCGAGCAGGCGAAAACGCGAAGTCGGCATATCGGTCGCGGCAACCGATACTCAAATCAGCAGATCGGCGTACTCGGTATGCCGAGCGACAAACACCGCCGCATACGAGCACGCTGGCACGATCTTCCAGCCTTCGCTGCGCGCGGTTTCAAACGCGGTGCGCATCAATTCCGCGGCAATTCCGCGACCGCCCACGGCTTCGGGCACGCCGGTGTGGGTGATCGTCATCACACCATCGGCAAACGTGTATTCGAGTACGCAGCGCTGGCCGTCAACAGCCACGCTGAAATTTTTCGCGTTGCGGTCGTGATGAATATCGACTGCCATGTTTTTCTCCGGTGATGATCGTGCGTTGTCTGGCTATTCATTCGTACGCATTGCGAATGCGCGCACATCATCAAAGCAGTGTATAGCTTGTGACCACGATCTCGGCGGCAACGTCGAGCTGACTGACCATCTATTTGCTATCTTGCCGTATCGATCAACTGCGCCGTTGCGGTGCGCGGGCAAGCGCCCACACATCCACGCGCTCCGCACCAGCGCGTCGCAGCGTGCGTGCGCATTCGCGCATCGTCGCACCGGTGGTCATCACATCGTCGAGCAAGACGATGTGTGCGGGGAGGCTGACATCTGGCCTGACGACAAACGCATCTTTGACATTTCGCGAGCGCGTTTTCAGGTCGAGTCCGGTCTGCGCTTGTGTGGCGCGATGGCGGATCAGCAAATCGTGCGCGAGTGGTATGCCGAACGTTTCCGCAAGCGGCTTGGCGAGTTCCAGCGCCTGGTTGTAACCGCGCTCGCGCAGCCTTGCTGTGTGCAGCGGAATCGCGACCAGCAAGGCCGGCAAAACCGGCGGCGTGTTTTTTGCTGCGGCAATCCACAACTCCTGCAGCACTCGTCCCGCGGCGAGATCGCGACCGAACTTGAAACGCGTCACGAGTTGATCCAGCGGATACGCATACCGATACGGCGCCCACGCGGCGGCGAACGGCGGTTCGTGCTTGAGGCAGATCCCACACAACGGTTCGTTGCGCTGCAATGGCAACGCGCAGCGCCGACAACACGGCTGGTTGAGTTGCAGGTCGGCGGCACAGGCGCGGCACAGATCGCGACGCGTATCCGATGGCGCGCGGCACAACAAACAATGCGCCGGCAGCAACGCAAATTCGACGCGCCGACGCCAGCCCGCAAACCGTTCCGACCATTTCAAAGTGACAGCTCCGTGCCGCACATCCGCAGCCATTGCACTTTCACCAACCACAAATTGAACATGCTTGCTGCGACCATTCCGCACTCGATATGCCGCTACGCTCCGCACAGTGGGATTCGCCACGACGCGAATTGCGAAGAAGCAGTGGTTTTTTTCGACCTGCCTTTCAGCAATCTACGGACCTACGCGCTGTGTGCTTTCCTAGCGTTGCGAATCCTAACAGCGTGTGGCATTCCACGCTGCTGTCGATCGCGACCGACGCGTGGTCCGCGGATTTTGCCGATTGCCCGTAGCGCGAGCGTGCTGAAAGCCGAAAAACTCATGTGTGGGGATGCGGTACTGGATAGGACTTGCGCTATCCATTGCGTACGTTTAGGACAAATCAGGCTATGCTTTGAATTGAAGCCGGGGGGGGGGCGAATCATGAAAACTACTGTCGTTTGCGGCCGGCGCTGCGCGCTGGTCTCGGCCATCGCATTTTTCTTCAGCGTTTGTGGTGTTGCTCATGCGCTGCCGGATTCGCTGCCGGACGAGATTTTCGCCGATGGCTTCGATCTGCCGCCTGTAGCCGACTTTGCGGATGTGGCCCACGGTCTGGCGGTCACATTCACCGACCAATCGCTCGATCCTGCCGGCGTGATCGCTACCTGGAAATGGGATTTCGGCGATGGCGGCACCTCGACGGCGCAGAATCCCGTGCATACGTATTCCGCCGTGGGCACATATACGGTCAGCGAAACCGTAGTCGATGGGACGAACCACGAATCCGGCACCGTGACCAAGCCTGTGAGCGTCGTGCCTTGCGGCACGCTGACTTCGTACCTGCACGACTTCAAGGCGTTCTACGAGTCCGGCGGCCATCCGGATTTCGAGCGCTACAACGGGGCTGCTGGTGGTATCGCCTCCTCGACCATTACGCCGGGCGGTGTACCCACCCTCAACTCCGCGCAAGGGCTCGTGACAAGCGCCACCTCGTTCGCGCAGTGGTTTACCGACGACCCGATCAACGATCCGATCTGGCAGACGTTGATGCTCACCGAGAATCCGCCCGGGACGTTCTCGTATTCAAGCAACGCCTACTTCCCGATCGACGGTGAGGGCTTCGGCAACCTGCCCGGACAAAGCCACAATTACGACTTCACCACCATGTTGCATGCCCAGTTCCAGTACAACGGTGGCGAGATGTTCAAATTCACCGGCGATGATGACGTTTGGGTTTACATCAACGGCCACCTCGCGATCGATCTCGGCGGTATCCACGGCTCCCAGACAGGGGCGGTGACCCTTGACGCTATACACGCCGTCGCGCTCGGGCTGGTGCCGGGCCAGACCT
>JAYVTP010000443.1:0-1771 GCA_043788685.1 Pseudolysobacter sp.
TCTCAAGCTCCCAGGTGTTGATAGAGTTGTGTCAGCGCATCACGAGCCGTGCTCAAACGCCAGATCCGCTGTTGGATAGTATCACACGAAACCTGACAGCTAGCGAGGTCAGGACAACTCCACGAGTCTTTGCCTCACAAAAGAGCTTGTAGGTTTTCGGTGAATCGAATGCATCGTTGCGAAATACTACTCCCGTCGAATCAAGCAGAGACTTGCATTCGATAACTAGCAATTCCTTACTTTTTGGACGGTAAGCGACGAGATCGATATCCCAGCGCGGCGTGGTCGGACGGTTAATCGCTCGCTTTTCATCTGGTGATAAATTCACTTTTACATTTGTGGAAGTCCAGTAGCCACAATGGTTGAAGATGGTTGCCATCAGAGTTTCAAAAGCATGCATGATTTTTCCCTACTTGCGTTTCGGAATATATAAATCGGTAATCGTGCCTTCGTAAACTTCCGCAGCCATGCCCACCGACTCGGACAACGTCGGATGCGGATGGATCGTCAATCCGATATCGGCCGCTTCGGCGCCCATTTCGATCGCGAGCGCGACTTCGGAAATCAGGTCGCCCGCGTTCGGTCCAGTGATCCCGGCGCCGATGATGCGGTGCGTGGCTTCGTCGAAAATGAGCTTGGTAAAACCCTCCGTGCGGTTGATGCCGATCGCGCGGCCCGATGCAGCGTACGGGAACACGCCCTTGCCGTAGGCGATGCCGGATTTTTTCGCCTCGCTTTCGGTGACACCGACCCACGCCACTTCGGGATCGGTATACGCCACGCTCGGAATCACGCGCGCGACGAATTCGCTTTTTTGTCCGGCGCAGACTTCCGCTGCAACTTTTCCCTCATGCGTGGCCTTGTGCGCGAGCATCGGATTGCCGACCAAATCACCGATCGCAAAGATGTGCGGCACGTTCGTGCGCATCTGTTTGTCGACCGCGATAAAGCCGCGATCACTCACCTGCACACCGGCGGCTTCGGCGCCGATCGTGTTGCCGTTCGGCGAGCGACCCACCGCGACCAGCACGCGATCGTACAACTGCGGTTCGGGCGCTTTGTCGCCCTCGAACGTGACCTTGAGGCCTTTTTTCTCGACCTCGATCTTGGTCACCTTGGTCTTGAGGAAAATGCCTTCGTAGCGTTTTCCGAGGCGCGTCGCCAGTGGTTTGACCAGATCGATATCGGCACCGGGCATGAGCTGATCGAGCAGCTCGACCACCGTGACCTTGGCGCCGAGCGCCTCGTACACACACGCCATTTCCAGACCAATGATGCCGCCGCCGACAACGAGCAAACGTTGCGGAATTTCTTCGAGCAACAACGCATCGGTCGAATCCATCAGGCGTTTGTCATCCCACGGCAGGCCCGGCAATTTCACCGCCTGACTGCCGGCGGCGATGATGCATTTTTCGAAGCGCACGATTTTTTTGCCGTCGGCGGTTTCGACTTCGATCTCGTTCGCCGAAATGAATTTTCCGTGGCCGTGCACGCGCGTCACCTTGCGCTGTTTCGCCATGCCGGCGAGGCCGCCGGTGAGTTTGGCGACGACACCGTCCTTGTACGAACGTAATTTATCCAGCGCGATGTTCGGCGGCCCGAATGTGATGCCGAGATCGCTCGAGTGTGCAGCCTCGTCGATCACTCGCGCCGCGTGCAACAACGCCTTCGACGGAATGCAGCCGACGTTGAGGCAGACGCCGCCGAGCGTGTCGTAGCGTTCGATCAGCACGACGTTCTGGTCGAGATCCGCCGCGCGAAACGCCGCCGT
>JAYVTP010000444.1:0-2581 GCA_043788685.1 Pseudolysobacter sp.
GTTGCACGAGTTCGGGCGAAAGCTGCAACTGCGGCTCGAAGGTCATGCCCGGTGTCTGTGCCAGCGCATTGGTATCGGGCATGAAGAATTGCGCGCCGATCCATACCGTCAGAATCAACGCGCGGGACAGCAGAAAAGCGAACACGACGAACTTCAAACTGCGCCGCAGCGGCACGATCGGCAATACCCAGCACGAAGTGTTTTCCACTGCCACAGCGCGAGTTTCGGGCGCTGTGGTCACGCGAAAAATACGCTCGCGAAAACCACGATCAACAGCGGTGTTGGCGGAAATATTCGCCGAACAACACCGCCGCGCTGGCCGAGATATTCAGGCTTTCCACGCTGCCCGAACCCGGAATGTTCAAGCGCAGATCGGCTGCGGCGATCAGCGGCTCGCGCATGCCTTCGCCTTCGGCGCCGAAGATCAAGGCGAGACGCGCCGGCAACGTGGTGGCGTACAACGAAACACCACCGCGCGGCACAGTGGCGGCAATCGTGAAACCGGCGCTGCGCAGACGCGCCAAAGCATCTTCGCCGACACGCGGCTGGGCAATCGTCACGGCCTCGGCGCCGCCTTCGGCGACCCGCGCGGCGGCGCCGGAAAGTCCGAGTGCTGAGTCCGGTGGCAAGACCACGCCGTCGATGCCGAAGTGCGCGGCGCTGCGCAACATCGCGCCGAAATTGTGCGGATTGCCAACGCCATCGAGTTGCATCAGCAATGCTGGCGCCGGTGCGGCCGGCATGGCAGCGAGCAAGTCGTCGAGCGCCATCGGTGTGGTGCGGCGAAGGTCGAAACAGATGCCTTCGTGATGCTGGGTTTGCGTGAGCTTGTCCAGATCGGCGGTTTCGACGACGCGATAACCGAGTTTGTTCTGCACGCAGAATGCCAGCGCCGATTTGAATTCGGGAATGCGCGCTTCGGTCAGGTACACCTTGCGGATATCGCCCGGACGATGCGCGAACACGGCGTGGCACGCGTTGCGTCCGAAAAAACGAACCTCTTCGTGACGCGAATTGGTGTTGTGCCGTTCACTGTGTTCGGACGACGGCGCAGCGCTGTGCGTGATGGGCCGTGATGGGGGCGGCGCGTAGCTGGGACGCACCGCAGCGCGCTCGCGTTTATCCAATTTGCGCTCGGTCGACAGTGGCTTGGCCGTGGCCCACGGCGATTCTTTCGGCGGACGTTTATCAGTCATGGCGTGAGCTCGCGGCGCACGTGTGCGTACATCACCGAATCGAGCAATTCGCCGCGCTTGACTATCGAACAACGCAATACGCCTTCGCGTTCGAAGCCGGCTTTTTCGAGCACGCGCATTGAGGCCGGATTGTTCGAATACGCCTGCGCCTGCAATCGATGCAGACGAAAACGCGGCATCGCGTAATCGGCAAAGTTTTTCACCACGGTGGTCATGATGCCGTTGCCCCAATGTGTACGTGCGAGCCAATAACCGATCTCGGCGTTGTGGCGGAAAACTTCTTCGCCAAGATGAACACCAATCGCGCCGCACGCACGACCGTCGATCTCGATCGCAAAACGTTCGCCCGGCGGCACGGTCGTGACCATCGCCAGATAATCGTGCGCATCGGCTTCGGTGTACGGAAACGGAAATCGGTCGCGCAGGCCCTGCGATACGCCGGCGTCGTTTGCATACAACGCGAGATTTTCGAGATCCTCGATTCGCCACGGGCGCAGGCGGCACACGCCGCAATCGATTTCGAGCGTGCTGTCGCTGGAATTGTTTATGCTCATGCCGCCCATCATATGCGAGCATCCGCGCGAGGTCGAAGCCTGATTTGGTGAATGCCGCCGGCGCTGCCGAATCGTGCGTCGTTCGCGGTTATCATCATTGCGTGTTTCAGTTGAGGATGACGCTGCATGAATCCCGAATCCGCCGAGCTGCCACCATCGCCGCGCGCCGCCGCCAGCGCGCAGGCTACGGCGAGCCTGATCGCGATCGTTCTCGCCAATGCGTTCGTGATCGGCATCGCCTTCGTCCAGCGCTGGCCACTCGGCACGTTGTTGTGGCCGTACTGGATTCAGAGCGTGATCATCGGCGTGTTCAATTTTCGCCGCATGTGGTCGCTACAGAATTTCTCCAGCGCCGGCGTCAAGATCAACGGTGTGTCTGCGCAACCGAGTCCGGGCATGGCCAAATTCACTGCCCGATTTTTCGCGCTGCATTACGGCTGTTTTCATCTGGTCTATCTGTTTTTCCTGTTCGCGATCGCGCCATTCCCACGCGGTCAAGGTCTGTGGATTCTGCTCGCCGCGGCAACCTTCGGCATCGGCCAATACCACGCCTATCGCCAGCATCTGATCGAGGATGCACGCGGCGACAGCAATATCGGCGCGCTGATGGCAACGCCGTATCTGCGCATTCTGCCGATGCACTTGGTCATCATGCTCGGCGCGATAGTGCGCGGCAGCGGCTGGATACTTGTGGTGTTTGGTGTACTGAAAACTGCCGCGGAAATTTTCGGCATCCACGCCGAGCGCAAGATGCTGGCGAAGATCGCCGACGCGAGCCGGGCAACGCTGCCTGAGGTGAAGTCCTGACGCGAAACACCGGTCATCCCAGCG
>JAYVTP010000445.1:0-11795 GCA_043788685.1 Pseudolysobacter sp.
TGCCGCAGGAATACGATCACGCAATAAAACTGCGCGCTGCGTTGCAACGCCGGCACGCCCTTCAGCGCTTCGACCAGCTTGGCATTGTTGCTTGCCGGCGTGGCCTTATCACCGGCATATCGCGCGGACTTGAGGCCGGGTGCACCGTTCAATACATCCACCAGCAAACCGGAGTCGTCGGACAACGCCGGCAGCCCGCTAAGCCGTGATGCATTACGCGCCTTGAGCAGCGCGTTCTCGACGAAAGTGAAGCCGGTTTCGGGTATTTCCGTAATGCCGAGTTCGCCCTGCGCCACCAGGTTGTACGGAAGGTCCGCGAGCAGTTCGCGAATCTCGGCGAGCTTGCCCGGATTGCTGCTGGCAAGCACGATACGGTTGTCTGCGGTTGTCACAATTAGCCCCTGTTTTTTTACGAATATCCGTTCACGATTTCAAGCCGAAACTTTTCAGCGCGCGAGTGCTTCGCGCTGTTTGGCGAACAGTTCGACCATGCCTTTTTCCGCGAGTGCGAGCAAGGCATCGAGTTCATCGCGACGAAACGCGTGGCCTTCCGCAGTGCCTTGCAATTCGATGAAACCGCCACCTTCGTTCATCACCACATTCATGTCGGTATCGCACGCGGAATCCTCGGGATAATCGAGATCGAGCACCGGCACGCCGCGATAAACGCCGACCGAAACCGCCGCGATCGCGCCGAAGATCGGATCCTTGCTGATGAGTTTGCGCGCTTTCAAACCGGCCACCGCATCGACCATCGCCACGTACGCGCCGGTGATCGCGGCGGTGCGCGTGCCGCCGTCGGCCTGCAGCACATCGCAGTCCAGCGTGATGGTGCGATCGCCGAGCAGATTGCGATCAACGCACGCGCGCAACGAGCGGCCGATCAGGCGCTGGATCTCCATCGTGCGGCCGCCTTGTCCACCACGCGCGGCTTCGCGCTGGGTGCGCGTTGCAGTGGCGCGCGGCAGCATGCCGTATTCGGCGGTGATCCAGCCTTCGCCTTTGCCGCGCAGGAAACCCGGCACTTTTTCTTCGACGCTGGCGGTGCACAGCACGCGCGTATCGCCAAAACTTACCAGCACCGAACCTTCGGCATGGCGCGTGTAATGACGTTCGATCGTGACCGGGCGCAGGGCATCCGGCGCGCGACCGCTGGGGCGGGAGAAATTGGTCATCGAAGAAGAGGCTATGGGAAAATGGACACGGAGTTTACCATTGCCAGCCTTGCCTTTATTGCTGGAGGTTAAAATGATTCGCAGCATGACTGCTTTTGCCAGTGCCGAAAGCGCTACGCCGTTCGGTGCGCTGGCGTTCGAACTGCGTTCGGTCAATCACCGTTATCTGGAGGTGAGCCCGCGCTTGCCGGAAGAGTTGCGTGCGCTCGAACCGTTGCTGCGCGAACGCATCGCGGCCAAGCTCACGCGTGGCAAGATCGATGTCAACCTGCGTTTTCGCCCGCTGCAGGCTGGCGCGACAGAGCTCAAAGTTGATCGCGATCTGCTCGCTCGCTTGGCGGTGATCGCGCGCGAAACCGCGCTGGATATTCCGCATCTGCAGGTCGGCTTCACCGAATTGTTGAACTGGCCAGGCGTGCTGATCCAGCAGGATATCGACAGCGACGGACTCAAGCAGGCCACGCTCGACTTGCTCGATCAGGCGATCGAAGACATGGTCGCCACGCGCCAGCGCGAGGGCGATCGCCTCGCCGAATTCATCAACGAGCGTCTCAGCGGCGTCGAGCGTATCGTCGCCGATGTGCGCACTTGGTTGCCGGATATCCGCGCCGCCGCGCGCACACGGCTGGATATGCGCATCGCCGAAATCAAGCAGCCGCTTGATCCGGGCCGGCTTGAGCAGGAACTGGTAATGCAGTTGCAGAAACTCGATGTCGACGAAGAACTCGATCGGCTCGGCTCGCACATCGCCGAAGCGCGACGCATTCTCAAGCTCAAGGAACCGTCCGGCCGGCGGCTGGATTTCATGATGCAGGAATTCAATCGCGAGGCGAACACGCTCGGCTCGAAATCGGTCGACCAGCGCACCACGCAATCCGCCGTGGAGTTGAAAGTGCTGATCGAGCAAATCCGCGAACAAGTGCAGAACATCGAATAACCATGCCCGGAACGTTGTTCATCGTTGCCGCGCCGTCGGGCGCCGGAAAAACCAGTCTGGTCAAGGCGCTGCTCGAACGCGAGCCGGATATCGCGCTGTCGATTTCGCATACGACGCGACCGCCGCGTCCGGGCGAAATCGATGGGCGGCATTACCACTACTGCAGTCGCAGCGAGTTCGAGCAACTGGTGCGACAGAATGCGTTTCTCGAACATGCGGTGGTGTTCGGCAATCGCTATGGCACGTCGCGCGCGGCGGTCGAAGCGCAGCTCGCCAGCGGGCACGATGTCTTGCTCGAAATCGATTTTCAAGGCGCCGAGCAAGTGCGTGCGCGCATGACCTGCAGCTCGATCTTCATCCTGCCGCCGTCGCGTAAAGAATTGTTGCGTCGATTGCATTTGCGCGGGCAGGACAGCGACGCCGAAATCGCTCGCCGCACGCGCGAGGCGCGCGCCGAAATGCTGCATCACACCGAGTTCGATTATCTCGTGGTCAACGACGATTTCGAGACCGCGTTGAACGATCTGCGCGCGATCGTCACCTCGCAACGCCTGCGCCGCATCCAGCAGACGCGACGCCACGCCGCACTGATTGCCGATTTGCTGAAAGAGGCATGAACGGCCGGGCTGGTGATGCTGCAGCGGCTCGGTTAAGGTAGGGCGCGCCGCATTTGCACATGCTTTTCAGCAGCATTGCGGCAAGCTGACAATCCTTTTTTCTCGACATTCTTTTCGCAATCATGGCAGCAGTCGAATCCTCAGCTCCCCAAGCCGATTCCGCTACGCTGGTGCGCGTGCGCGATCTGCGCACCGTGCTCGGCTGCAAGGTGATATTTGATGGCGTGAGCCTGGATATTCCGCGCGGCAAGATCACCGCGATCATGGGTCCGAGCGGCACCGGCAAAACCACCTTGCTGCGTCACCTCACCGGCCAATTGCTGCCGGATTCTGGCGATGTTTTTGTCGATGGCCAGAACGTGCCGAAACTCAGCCGCGATGAGCTCTTCAAGCTGCGCGAGCGCATTGGTTATTTGTTCCAGAACTCCGCGCTGTTGACCGACCTCAGTGTATTCGAGAACGTTGCGTTTCCATTACGCGAACACGCCAGACTGCCTGAAGAATTGATCCACGCCCTCGTGCTGACCAAGCTGCAAGCGGTCGGCTTGCGTGGTGCCGCGCAATTGTCGCCGGGCGAACTGTCTGGCGGCATGGCGCGACGAGTGGCGCTCGCGCGCGCGATCGTGCGCGATCCGATGCTGATTCTTTACGACGAGCCTTTTGTCGGCCTCGATCCGATCGCGCTCAACCAGGTGTTGAAGCTGATCCGCACGCTCAATCAAACCCTCGGCATCACCAGCGTGCTGGTCGCGCACGAATTCGCTGCGGTGCGCCAGATCGCCGATCTGGTGTACCTGATCGCCGGTGGCAAGGTCGCCGCGCATGGCACGGTCGATGAACTGATGTCCGATACCTCGCCGTGGACGCGACAGTTTTTCGGCGGTGAATCCGATGGCCCGGTACCGTTTCATTATCCCGCGCGGGATTATGCCGAGGATCTCGGTCTGGCTGCGTCCAAGATCAAAGCCGGAGCGGCGCCATGAGCGTTAAATCGCAGCGATTCGCACCACTGAGCGATTCGATCGCGCAGATCGGCGCATGCACCTTGTTCCTGTTTTCGATCCTGGCCGCGGTGCCACGTTCGCTGCTCAAACCGCGCCTGTTGATTCAGCAAATTTATTTCATCGGTGCGATGAGTCTGGTCATCATCATGACCTGCGGTTTGTTCGTCGGCATGGTGCTTGGCCTGCAGAGCTACAATGCCTTGAGCACGTTTGGCGCGACCGAAAAAGTCAGCACCCTGCTGGCGTTGTCGTTGTTCCGCGAACTCGGGCCGGTCATCACCGTGCTGCTGTTCGCCGGCCGCGCAGGCACTTCGATCACCGCCGAAATCGGCCTGATGCGCGCGACCGATCAGCTTGCCGCGATGGAGATGATGGCGGTCGATCCGATGTCCTACGTGATCGCGCCGCGTTTTCTTGCAGGCGTGATTTCGATGCCGCTGCTCGCCAGCGTATTCAACATGATGGGCATCCTCGGCGGCTTTCTCGTGACGGTGAGCTGGCTCGGCGTGGACAGCGGTACGTTCTGGTCGAACATGACCGATAGCGTGGCGCTCGGCAAGGATATTTTGAACGGCGTGGCGAAGGCGTTTGCGTTCGGTATCGTCTCGACCTTGATCGCCGTGTACCAGGGTTACACCACGCCGGCGACCAGCGAAGGCGTGGCTTACGCGACCACGCGCACGGTAGTGTTTTCTTCGATCGCGATCCTCGCCATCGACTTTCTGATGACTGCATTTTTGCTGTGAGTAGACAACCATGAGCCAGAAACGCTCTTTTCAATTCGGCACCGGACTGTTCATTCTGCTGGGTTTTGCGGCGCTCGGTTTTCTCGCGACACAAACCACCAGCCTCGCCAACTACACCGAAGGCGCGACCTACAATGTCGTTGGCCATTTCACCAATATCGGCCAGCTCAAATTGCGCGCACCGGTAAAGATTGCGGGCGTGCGCATCGGTTCAGTCAGGGCCATCACATTGACGCCGGACAAGCTCGATGCGGTGGTAACGCTCGGCATCGACAAGCGTTATGTGCAGATCCCGGATGATTCCGCCGCGGCGATATTCACCAGCGGTTTATTGGGCGACCAGTACGTTGGCATCCAGCCCGGCGGCTCGCCGGACATGCTCAAGGAAGGCGATCAATTCGTGCTGACGCAGAACGCGATGCAACTCGAAGAACTCATCGGCAAGTTTCTGGTCGGCAGCGACACGCCGAAAAAAGATGCACCGCCCGAACCCGCTGCCAATGGCGCCGACAAATCTGCCGCAGACAAAGCTGCGTTGCAACCGAACAAATAACTTCAGGAGATTTACATGCTGCGAATTCTGGCTTTTTCATTTTTCCTCGGACTGGTCGCGATCGCGCCGGCACGTGCCGCGTCAACGCCGCCGGATCAGGTTGTGGCGGGCCTCGTCGACGATCTCAGCAAGACGCTCGATTCTCGACGCAGCGAGTTGAAGGCGAATCGCGAAGAGCTGCTGAAGACGATCGATCGTTTGCTGCTGCCGCATTTCGATATCGACTATGCCTCGATCCTCGTGCTCGGCCAGTACGCGCCGAAGGCCACGCCGGAGCAGCGCGCGCGCTTCGCCAAGGCGTTCTACAATTCGCTCGCGCATCGTTATGCCGAAGGCTTGCTCAAGTACACCGAAGGCCGCGTCAAGGTGCTGGCTTTCCGCGGCGAACTCAACGACAAGCGCACCATCGTGCAGACCCAGGTCGCGCTCGACGATGGCAAGAATGCATCGGTGGACTATGCGTTCCGCAAAACCAAGGATGGCGAATGGAAAGCCTACGACGTGATCATCGAAGGTATTTCCTACATCAGCAATTATCGCAATCAGGTTGCCGCGGAAATCCAGAAGACCAATATTGATGCCTTGATTGTGCGCCTCGAAACCCAGGGCGAAAAAGCGCTCGAAACGATGGAAGGCGCCAAGCAGTGAACATGCCGGCGGCACCGTTTCAGGCAAGTGCAGGCAGCACGCCGGGCTGCTTGATATTGTCCGGTGTGCTGGATTTTGCGACAGCCCCGGCCGTGTTTGCGCAAAGCGGCGCATGGCTCACGCGCGATATCCGCGAGCTTGATCTCGCTGGCGTCAGCAAGGCCGATAGTGCGGCGCTGGCGATGCTGGTGGTGTGGGCCGCGCAAGTGCGGCGGCGTGGCAATACGCTGTCGTATCGGCGTGTGCCGGAGGGTTTGCGCGCCTTGGCGAAATCCTGCGCGGTGGATGCGGTGCTGAATATTCGCGCCGATTGAATCGTTATTGCATGATAGGCGCGCCGATCAATCCGGCATAAAAAAATCCCCGCAGCTCGCGGGGATTTTTTTTAATCGCTCCACGGGGTTCAATTCCCCGCCGCTTGCGGCGATAACTGGCTGATAGCGCACTTGATGCCCCGCTGCTTGCGGCGGGGTGCTTTATCCATCGCAACGGTTCAGTGTTTCGACCGAGGATTCTGCGTGGCCGGTTTGTTCTCGACTTTCTGCTGTTCTTCGAGCAACTTCTCGGCCTGATTATCGTTGATGCCTTGCATTTGATCGAGCACATCACTGGGTGGATCACCGGCGTAGATATAATGCAGCATCACCTGGCGATAGGCGTCACGCACGAACACGTACGGATCGTAGGCATTTGCCAGCACACTGTCAGAGTCGAGCTGGTTGGTGCGCTTGGTGATCAGGAACAGCAATTCCGGCGTGTAGGTGTACCAGTCGCCGCGTGCAGCGGGGTACATTTCGATCGGATTGTAGAAACTGTCGACCGGGAAATGCAGGATGTCGCGCGCGGTGGTCGGACCCAAGAACGGCACCACGAGGTACGGGCCATCCGGCACGCCCCATTTCGCCAGAGTCACGCTGAAATCTTGATCGCTCAGCGGTACGCCCATCTTCGAGGCCGGATCGAAAAATCCGGCGATACCGAAAGTGAAGTTGACCGCAAATCGGCTGGACGTGACCAGCGCATCGCGCGGCGCGCCTTGCAGCAGCTCGTTCACCACCGTGACCGGCAAACGGGTATTGGTGAAGAAATTGCCGATCGAACGGCGTACCGGTGCCGGCGTGACGGTGCGGTAGGTTTGCGCCGCAGGCCGGATCGCGACGCGATCCATGGTCTGGTTGAACGCAAACGTCTGGCGATTGAATTTTTCCCAAGGATCGTCGGTGCGCGGCTTGGCGGGTGCACAAGCGGTCAAGCCCAGCGCCGCACTTGCACTCAGGGCGAGGTTGAGAATCCAGCGGAATTTGGCAGTCGGCATACGGAATGTCTGTGTCGGGCGGGTGGCGATGTCGCTCTGCAACAACGGGCTTGGCTAACACTCAGTTTCGCCCAAGGATGCTGAACGAATGATTAGAACGTCTGGACGTTGGGGCGTTATGCACCGGCACAAGGCAGCGCTGCACATTTAGCCGATTATCGTGAAATTGGCGTGCGCATGCCAGCCGCAACGCGGTTCGGGTTTGCTGCACAGGCGTGGCACAGCGTACAATTACGATCCGTAAATTTATGATTACTTTCGATTTTGAGGTTTTTATGGCTCGCATTACCGTAGAAGATTGCCTCGAAGTGGTGGATAACCGCTTCGAATTGGTGCTTATGGCGACCAAGCGTGCGCGTCAGTTGTCCAAAGGTGCTGATCCGTTCGTTGATGCCGTCAACGACAAACCGACCGTGCTCGCTCTGCGCGAAATCGCCGGCCGCAAGGTCAATCGTGCACAGATCGACGAGATCGAAAAGCAGGAACGCGCCCGCGCCGAACGCGAAGCGCTGGAATGGGCTGCCGCTGAAGTCGATGATGATATTTCCAAAGGTGGCGATGATTGATCATGGCGTGTAGATGCCGCCAGTACCTCCGCGCCTGAGTTATCGGGCGACAGGACGATGCGCGCGGCCTCTGGCAAAACGTCCGAAATACCTGTCGCGCCAGCCGATGTTCTCGCGCTGGAAAAACGCCTCGCCGCATACCTGCCGCAGGAGCAAATCCTGCGCGTGCGGCGCGCGTATGAAATCGGTGCACAGGCGCACTCCGGGCAAACCCGCAAGAGTGGCGAACCCTACATTACGCATCCGGTAGCCGTGGCCGGCATCCTGGTCGATCTCGGCGTCGATGCCGAGACTATCATCGCCGCGATTCTGCACGACACACTCGAAGACACATTGCTTTCGCGCGAGGAATTGGAGCGCGAGTTCGGTGTAGCTGTGGCCGAGATGGTCGATGGCGTCACCAAGCTCGACAAGGTGCAGTTCAAGAGTCGCCAGGAAGCGGCCGCGGAATCGTTCCGCAAGATGCTGCTGGCGATGGCGCGCGATCTGCGCGTGATCCTGATCAAGCTTGCCGATCGCCTGCACAATATGCGCACGATCGGTTCGATGGTGCTCGATTCGCGCCGCCGTATCGCACGCGAGACGCTCGATATCTACGCGCCGATCGCGCAGCGCCTGGGCATGAACCAGTTCAAAGCCGAGTTGCAGGATCTGGGTTTTCGCGCACTCTATCCAGATCGCCATCGCATCATCGAGGCGCGTATTAAGAGCGTGCTCGGCAACCGCCGCGAGGCGATGGGCAAGATCGAGATGGCCTGCTCGGCACGGCTCGATCATGAAAAACTCGTGCATCGCATCGTCAGCCGGATCAAGTCGCCGTACAGCATCTACACCAAGATGCGCGAGGATCGCAAAACCTTTGCGCAGGTGATGGACGTGTACGGTTTTCGTGTGGTCGTGCCGCAGGTAATGAACTGCTATCACGCGCTCGGCACGGTGCATGGTTTGTACAAGCCGCTCGATACGCGCTTCCGCGATTTCATCGCGATCCCGAAAGCCAACGGTTATCAATCGTTGCATACGGTGTTGTTCGGCCCGTTCGGCGCGCCAATCGAAATCCAGATTCGCACCGAAGACATGGACACCGTCGCCGAGCGTGGCGTCGCCGCGCATTGGGTTTACAAGAACGACGGCAGCGCGGTCAATAGCGCGCAGAATCGTGCGCGCGAGTGGGTGGCCGGGCTGGTCGATGCGCAAACGCGCGAATCCTCGTCAATCGATTTTCTGGAAAACGTCAAGGTCGATCTGTTCCCCGACGAAGTGTATTTGTTCACGCCGAAAGGCCGCATCCTCGCGCTGCCGCGCAACGCCAGCGCGCTGGATTTTGCCTACGCCGTGCACACCGATGTTGGCGATCACGCGGTGGCCGCACGCATCGACACCAAACTCGCGCCGTTGCGCACGCGTCTGAGTAGCGGCCAGACCGTCGAGATCATCACCGCGCCATCGGCGGTGCCGAGTCCGCAATGGCTCGAATACGTGGTGTCAAGCAAGGCGCGCACTGCCATCCGGCATTTTCTCAAACACCTGCAACACGAAGACGCGGTCGAGCTCGGTCACCGCATGCTCGATCGTGCACTGGATGCGCGCAATATTTCGTTCGACAGTATTCCGACGGACGTGCTTGATCGTTTTGTGCTCGACAACAAGTTCAAACGCCTCGAAGAACTGCTCGCCGACATCGCACTCGGCAATCGCATGCCCGATCAGGTGGCGCGCCAATTGCTCGAAATGCAGGGCGATCTCGCGCATACGCACCAGCCGCGCGCGCACGAAAAAATTCTCATCAGCGGTGCTGAACGCGGTGTACTGAGTTTCGCGCGTTGCTGTTATCCGATCCCGGGCGACGCCATCGTCGGATATCTTTCGGCAGGCAAGGGCGTGGTCGTGCATCGAGCCGAATGTCCGAATATCGTCGATTATCGCAAGACGCCCGAGCGGCTCGTGGCGATGGACTGGGACGCGAACGTGCAAGGCGATTATCGCGCGCAACTGCGTGTTGAATCCGACAACAAACCCGGCGTACTTGCAACCGTGGCAGCCGCGATCGCCGAGGCCGATTCGAATATCGAAAACGTCGAGTACAAGGAGGTGAGCAACCAGTATGCCACGCTGCTGTTCACGATCGAGGTGCGCAACACCCAGCATTTCGATGCGGTCGTGCGCCGCGTGCAACGCGCCATTGTGGTGCACGGCGCGTATCGGCATCCGTAACGGCTGAATCCTCTCTGGCGGATGAGCCAACACACACTGTGTCGCTGGTACGTTCGTCAGATTGCGACTGCGGATCGAACATTCCCGACGGCTCAGAAATGTTCGCCAGGTTTCACGGCGATCAGCGCGCGAGCCAGCCGCCACCGAATAAACACTGTCGAAACGGCCACGTTTTTCGGCGAATAGCGTTTCGATATTCGACGTTGGTTTTTCAGCGCTGGTCGAAAGCTCGATCCGCCGACTCGGCAAAGTTTGCACGACCAAGGCGTAATCGCTGCGCATGTGTTTTTACAGGCATACTGCAGACCGCGCCGCGTTCGGGAGCACATGGCGGCGCGCTCGATCGAGCGCATGGCGACAGTTCTAACCCGCGGGGAAGGCGATGGTTTTCAATTCACTGACGTTTGTGGTTTTTTTCGCGCTTGTGCTCGCATTGCACGCGCTGCCGTTTTCGTGGCGTGTGAAAAAAATCAATCTGCTGCTTGCGAGTTATCTTTTTTACGCGGCGTGGAATCCGCCCTTCGTCGTGCTGCTGTGGCTGTCGACCGTGGTCGACTGGTATGCGGCGCAGCGCATCGTGCATTCGCAGGTCGCGTCACGCCGTCGCGCGTGGATGTTGTTGTCGGTGATCGCCAATCTCGGTGTGCTTGCATATTTCAAATACGGCACGTTTTTGCTGGAGAATTTTCGCGTGCTGATGGCCGCCGCAGGCATCGACTATCAGCCACCGGATTTCGCGATCGTGCTGCCGGTCGGCATTTCGTTCTACACCTTTGCGACGATGTCCTACACGCTGGATGTGTATCTGCGCCGCGCCGAACCGACGCGTTCGTTTCTCGACTTCGCGCTGTTCGTCACGTTTTTTCCGCACCTCGTCGCCGGGCCGATCATGCGGCCGACCGAACTGGTGCCGCAGTTTGAAAAACCGCGTCGCGCCAGCGCCGATCAATTGCGCTTCGGCCTCGTCCTGATCACCCTCGGGCTGTTTGAAAAAGTTGTGCTCGCCGATGGTTTTCTCGCCGGTGCGGCTGAGCTGGTTTACGACGGCATGAGGATTCCTGGTGCGCTCGATGCGTGGGCGGCGACTCTCGCGTTCAGCGGTCAGATCTTCTGCGATTTCGCCGGCTATTCGACCACGGCAATCGGTGTGGCGATGTGTCTCGGATTCGCGTTGCCCGACAACTTCCGCTTTCCATACGCGGCGATCGGTTTTTCGGATTTCTGGCGGCGCTGGCACATCACCTTGTCGTCGTATCTGCGCGACTATCTGTATATCCCGCTCGGTGGCAATCGACATGGCGAAGCGCGCACATATATCAGCCTGATGGCAACGATGTTGCTCGGCGGATTGTGGCATGGCGCGAGCTGGACGTTTGTCGTCTGGGGCGGTCTGCATGGGTTTTATCTGGGCGTGGAGCGTGCCTTGCGGCGACGTTTTTCGGGCTATCGTCCGGGCGTGCTTGCACTGTTCGGTTTTGCCGTACTGACCTATGCATTGATCAACGTGACCTGGGTATTTTTCCGCGCCAAGGGTTTCGCCAAGGCGTGGCTGGTATTGAACGGCATGCTAGGAATGAACGCCGCCGCGGTGCCGATCATTTCTGCCGTGCAACTACTCATCGTCGCGATCATCGTCGGTGGACTCGTCACCACGCACTGGTTGATGCGCAACAGCACACTCGAAACCCTGATCGCGCGCACTCCGGTCGCACTGCTCACGGCGGTGTGGGCGTGCATGGCATTCGCCATCCTCATCGAACAAGGTAGCGGCAATGCGTTCATCTATTTCCAGTTCTGACAAAGCGAGCGCTGAGAAAGCCGGCGCGGATAAATCCGTGTCCGAGCGATTGACTGCAGCGGATCGTCCCGGTGTGGCGCAGCCCGTGCCGGAACGTCCGATTCCGCCGCGGCCGTGGCGCAGCATGTTTGTCGTTGCACTCGCGCTGACGTTGCTGCTGACCGGGCTGTGGGAATGGCGCATGCGCAAGCTCGAACTCGAACCCGGCGATCTCGGCGATGG
>JAYVTP010000446.1:0-14825 GCA_043788685.1 Pseudolysobacter sp.
GAGCAAGCCGAAGGCGGCACGTTGTTTCTGGATGAAATCGGCGATATGCCGCTCGCGCTGCAAACACGTTTGTTGCGCGTGCTGGCCGAGGGCGAATACTACCGCGTCGGCGGACGCGAATTGATCCGCGCCTCGGTGCGCGTGATTGCCGCGACGCATCAGGATCTGGACGCGCGCGCCGAAGCCGGCACCTTCCGCGCCGATCTTTTGCATCGCCTCGATGTTGTACGTATTCACCTGCCGGCGTTGCGCGAACGGCGCGATGACATCGCCTTGCTGGCGACGCGTTTTCTCGCGCAAGCCGGCGCGAGCATGCAGTTGGCGAGCAAGCGATTTTCCACCAGCGCGTTGATCGCGCTGAGTGCGCAGCCGTGGCCGGGCAACGTGCGCCAGCTCGAAAATCTGTGCCGACGTCTGGCGGTAATGGCACCAGGTCAGGAAATCCTGCTCGGCGATCTGCCACCGCTCGCTGTGACTACCACGGCGGTGGCCACGTCGGCGCCGCTGTCGGACGATGCGACATCGGCCTGGCAAGCGCCATTGCGCGCCTGGGCCGATGCCGCACTCGCGCGCGGCGGCAACGATCTGCATGCGCAGGCAGTAGCGAAGCTGGAGCAGATTCTGTTCGACGCCGCGCTCGCCGCCAACGACGGCCATCGCCAGCGCGCCGCGCAGCAGCTTGGACTCGGGCGCAATACTTTGTCGCGCAAACTCGGCGCTCCGAAAAAACCGGATTCGCAATAAAATTTTGCTAGCGGTACCACGGGAATCACAGGATCAAGCGATGAACCAGCACGCCATAAAGTTGCGCATTGCGACGCACGCCGATATCGACGCGCTGGTCGATTTTAATGCCGCGATGGCGCTCGAAACCGAAGCCAAACAACTCGATCGCGATGTGCTGCGCGCTGGCGTCGGCGGTGTGCTCGATCAGCCGCGACGCGGATTTTATCTGCTCGCCGAGATGGCCGACGACATCGCCGGCGGTTTGCTGATCACCTACGAGTGGAGCGACTGGCGCTGTGGCGACTGGTGGTGGATTCAGAGCGTTTTTGTGCGCCCGGAGTTTCGCCGTCACGGCGTTTTCCGCGCATTGCATGCCGAAGTGGAGCAGCGCGCACGTGGCGCCGATGCGGTCGGAATCCGTCTGTATGTCGAATGGGAAAACCAGCGCGCGCAGCAGACTTACGAAGTGCTCGGCATGCAGCGTGAGCATTACCACATGTACGCCAAAGCGTTCCGCAATATTCTTTGACGCGATCGCGTGAGCTAATGCGTGCGCGGCAGGTTTGCCAACGCCTGTGGCGACACGATCAGCATTTTTTCGGCATGATCGATCGCGAGTTCGCCCAGACGAATCGGCGCGCCGCTGCTGCCGAAGCGGCAATGCAATTCGCTTAGCGCCGCTGCCAAAGCGTCGGGCTGAATCGGATAGGCGTGCGCGATCGGTAGTGCGCTGCCATCGGCAACGGCGGCGACCGTCAACACGATTACACCAAGTCCGCGCAGCTCGTGCGCAAATACGTGGTGCGCGCCGGGCGTGTTTGCATGCCGCAAAGTTTCGATCCAGTAACCGCCGTCCTCGGCGTGCGTATTGTCGGTCGCATGCAGCAGATGCAGCGGCAATCCGTGCGCCTTTAGCAGCGCCGCGTATTGGCGCAACTCAAAAAGATACGCGGCAAAACCGTGCACGAATTCCTGCGGCTCGTGGTAGTAAGCCGCTGCCTCGGACGACGCCCAGGCGTGGTAGCCGTGCGGCGTGGCGGTGATACGATGATTTCTGTAAAAAAATGACTGACCGCTCGCGCTGATCACTTCCTCATTCTGCGCAGGTGCTAGCAGCGCGCCTTCGAGCAGTTGCCACAGTGGCCCGAATCCCGCGTGTTCGAGCTGCACGCTAGCGAGCGCACACAGGTCGTTGCGCGTCAGGTAACGCGCATGTTGCAGGCGCAAGCCGAAACGTCGCATCAACCAGTCGGCGGTCGCGGCGCCGGCTTCACCCTTGGCGACAAAATCGCGCTCCATGAGTTCGCCGACCGCGCCGATGTGTGTGGCATCGCCGATCAGCATCCACGGGATCAAAAGCATCGTGCCGCCGAGCAGTTCGCGCTCAGGTTGCAGTAGCGGGTTCGGCATCCGGCCATCGTGCGCGCCGAGTACAAACATCGGTACTTCATCACCGTTAATACGCATCGCACGCGTGTAGTGCTCGGCCAGCTCGGCGTAGATCGGCCAGCCCGGACGCAGGATCTGCGCCTGGTCGTAAACCGCGCCGAGCAGCGCAAATCCGAGTGCGTCGGCACCCGGCACCAGCCGCGCGAGATCGGCCGCGATCAGGCTCGCGAGTTCAGCCGCGTCATCACGATCCAGTACGAGTTGCACGGGCGTGCTGTCGGCATCGAGTTCGAGCGCGAGCAGGGCGGGACAAAGCAAATGGGATTCGGCGTTGGGCATCGGTGCGAATGTGAACAGCGGCTGGCCCAGCGCGCCATTACGGCCGCTGCGCCTACCGGCATAAAGGGCGGCAGTGTAACATCGGCGCTCTTTTCTTCGCGTGCGCCATGCCGCATGCCAGCCAGGCCGAAGCAATGACCTTTCAGAATTACAAGAGTTTTTGGGACAACAAGGCGACCACCATGCAGGGCGCGATGATCGCTGTGGATGGCAGCACCGACGAAAACACCGTGCGCCTGACCGGCATCTACAGCGCCGATCAGGCGACCAAGGCGCTGGAATTGACGGCGACCGATCGTGTGCTCGAACTGGGTTGCGGTGTCGGTCGGATCGGCCACGAACTTGCGCCGCATGTCGGTTATTGGCACGGCGTGGATATCTCGGCCAACATGATCGCGCAGGCGCGCGCGCGCCTGAAGAAATTCGACAATGTCGGTCTATCCGAACTCACCCGCACCAGCCTCAGCGAATTCCCCGATGCGAGCTTCGACAAAGCCTATTGCATCGCCGTGTTCATCCACATGGACAAGGAAGATTTTTTCCTCTATTTGCGTGAGTTGAATCGCGTGCTCAAACCCGGCGGACGGATCTTTTTCGATCACTGGAACGTGGTCAGCAAGGTCGGCTGGCGGCGCTGGTTTCTCGAAGTGCAGCAATACGTGGATGTCGATCCGAGCGTGCGCAAGGATGTCGCGCGCAACCAGTTCACCACGCCGCAAGAAGTGTCGGTATTCCTGCAGCACGCCGGTTTCGAGGAGCTCGGCAACTGGAGCGAATCGCCGTGGGTACAGGCGCTCGGCGCCAAGCCTGGCGCCGAGCTCGATATCGCAGCCGCGCGTGCGCGCGCTGCCGCGAATGGCCGCGATATCGAATACACGCCGTTGTGGACCGAGCTGTTCAATCAGCTGATGGATGTGACTATCGGCGAGATGAAGCCACAAGCGATGCTGGAAGTGCTGCGCGATGACAGTCGCGGCAAGGAAATCCCGATGTTCCGCGCGATGTTTCTCGGTATCTGGCGCCTCAACGAAAAGCATTGGGGCGCGGCGCCGACGGAATAACGTCGGTAGCTGATTCAAACGTCGGCATGCTGTTGGCTACATCGAAAACGTAAGGCATACAATACGCATCAGGCGCTGTAGCTGTGCGCCTGGTCAGTTGCAAATCGTCCTCCTCTCAAGCGCTGGATCATGGCCACTACAAAACCTATCGGTATCATCGGCGGTGTACGCATTCCGTTTTGTCGCAGCAACACCGCGTACAGCGATGTCGGCAATTTCGGCATGTCAGTGAAGACGCTCGGCGCGCTGGTCGAGCGTTTCGATCTGCACGGCGTGGAACTCGGCGAGGTGGCGTTCGGTTCGGTCATCAAGCATCCGTCGGACTGGAATCTCGCGCGCGAGGCGACGTTATCCTCGGGTCTCGCGCCGACCACGCCCGGCATCACCATTGCACGCGCCTGCGGCACCTCGCTGGATGCGGCGATTCTGATCGGCAACAAGATTGCGACCGGGCAGATCGACGCGGGCGTCGCTGGCGGCGCCGATACCACCAGCGATGTGCCGATCGTCTACGGCAAGCAGCTCGCCGGGCGCATTCTCGCGACCGCGCGTGCGAAAACCTTCGGCGAAAAAATGCGCGCGTGGAAAGGTTTTTCGTTTGGCGAACTGAAGCCCTCGTTTCCGGGTGTGGCCGAGCCGCGCACCGGTAAATCGATGGGCGATCATTGCGAGCTCATGGCGCGCGAATGGCATATCGCACGAGCTGATCAGGATCAGCTCGCGCTGACCAGCCATCAGCGTGCGGCGGCAGCGTATGCGCGCGGATTTTTCAAGGATCTCGTGGTGCCGTTTCGCACCATTGTGCAGGACAATCTGCTGCGCCCGGACAGCACGCTGGAAAAGCTCGCTACGCTGAAACCGGCGTTCGACAAAACCTCTGGTCAAGGCACGCTGACCGCGGGCAACTCTACCGCGCTCACCGACGGTGCCGCGGCAGTATTGCTGGCTAGCGACGAATGGGCTGCCGCGCGCGGCCTCAAAGTACAGGCCTATCTCACGCACGCGCGCGTGGCGGCGGTGGATTTCGTGCACGGCGAAGGGCTGCTGATGGCGCCGACCATCGCGGTATCGCGCATGCTCGATGAAGCCGGTCTGACCCTGCAGGATTTCGATTTCTACGAAATCCACGAAGCCTTCGCCGCGCAGGTGTTGTGCACCTTGCGCGCGTGGGAATCCGAAACCTATTGCCGTGATCGGCTCGGTCGCGACAAGCCGCTCGGCAGTATCGATCCGGCCAAACTCAACGTCAACGGATCGAGCCTTGCGCTCGGTCATCCGTTCGCCGCGACTGGCGCGCGCATCGTCGCCAGTCTGGCGAAAACGCTGGAGGGAAAAGGATCGGGTCGTGGCCTGATTTCTGTCTGCACCGCCGGTGGCATGGGCGTAGTGGCGATACTCGAACGCCGTTGATGCGCCGTTGCTGAGAGTCGAAAAAAAGGGCGCCGCTGCGCCCGTTTTCATGAACGATGCGAAATACTTCAGGTGAAGCGGAACAGCGGCGAGCTGGCGTGGTGCGGGGCGAACGATTCGTTGCGGCGCCGGCGCATGCGATCCTGCAATTCCTGGCGACGACCTTCCAGCCATTCCACGCGTTCAAGCTTGACTTGATTGGGATCTTCGCCGCGACGTGCGGCTTGTTCATAGCGATACGCGACAAAATCCTCGTAGGCTTCGATCTCGTGCTGCAGCTCGCGCTGGCACAGCTCGATCATGATCGCGTCATCGAGGAAACCCAGCACCGGCACATTGTCCGGAATCACGTCATCCGGCTCGGCAAAATAAATAAGCGACAACAGCACACGCTGGCGATCTTCTTCGGACAAACCCCAGCCGGTATCCTTGACCATGTTGATCATCGCATCGAGTTTGGTGAGACGCTCGGCGATGAACGCCGGCACCTTCAAACCCTTTGAATCGACCAACAGTTTGCCAGCGGCCTCGGTAATCTCCGCTGCGCTCAAATGTGCGGCTTTTTGTTGCGCGCGTTTGGCGGCCTCCTGAAAGAACTCCAGGTCCTGATCTTCAAGGTCAATAACGATCTGCAAGGTCATGGCGAAATCCGTTGATCATGAACAGACGAGCAGACTAGCCAGCACGCGCGGCAACGTCAATCTCGAATCACATAATCGAGACCAATCCGGCGCCGAAAGCCGTGACAATGCGCGTATAGAGCGATTTTAGCGGCACATCGACGTCGGGAAAATCGCCGACGCTCTCGTAGCACTGGTAGAAATCCGGATCGCGCGGTGGCAGCGGCGCGCAGCCCGGATCGAGTTCGAAGCTGGTCGAATATCGAAACGGCCACAGATCGAACAACGGCAACGCCGTCGAAAAATCGCTGATCGCATTCGATACTTCGCTCACCGCCGGCGGCGCCTTGCGCGGCGCGATCACCCACGCGTTCTGCGGTTCGATATTGCGCAGGATCGATGCACGCACCTGCGCGGCGAACGCTGCATCGCGCACGATAAAACCGGCCTCGGTATTGTAGTTGTCCGAGCGCGGATCAAAGTTGTGCGAGCCGATCAGCGTAATCGCGCCATCGATCACGATGGTTTTGGCGTGCAGGCCGACGCGCACGCCCTGCTGCTGCAACGGCGCGCGACCGTATTTGCGCAGCGGCACGCGCTTGCCCGACTCGGTGCCTAGCTCGGCGTAGTTCGCGATCATGTTTTGCGCATCAGCCGGGAACGGCTTGAACTCGTGGATCTCGAAACCGAGATGTTTGAGGTAGCGTTTTTTGTATTTGTACGACAGCGCATACACGTAGAACGCATCGGTCGCGGCGAGCGAATTGGTCGACACCGTCACCGCCACGTGATGATCGCGATACAGGCTGCGAAATATTTTTTGCGCGGTCTTGCTGAGCACGAGATAAGGCGTTTCCATTACCACATCGTGTTGCGCATTGATCAGCAGGCGGCTGATGCGCGCGGTCAGTTCGCGCCGCGCCTGGATGTCGTTTTCCAGCGGTTTGTTCGGCGAGTCCGAGTAATAATCGACGCGTCCCACATGCTGGGTTGCACTGACAAAATGCTGCTCGATATAATCGATATCGCTGGCGCGCTGACGTAGAGCGGCGACTCGCGCCGCATGGCTGAATTCCGGCGGTGAATACGCCGCGGCGTTGCCATTGTCGCTGAGGATTCGGCGACCGACATCCTTGAGTCGCGCCAGCGGCACGGCGCGCGGATGCTGCCAGAACTGCTCGAACGAGGCCTGCATCTCGCGCGTGGCCGGCCCGACCACGAGCATGTCGCGATCGCGGTAGTCGAAATCGTCGTCCCAGTCGTAGTAGCGATTTTCGTAATTGCGCCCGCCGGCGATGCCGATGCGGCCATCGATCAGCAGCAATTTGTTGTGCATCCGCTGGTTAAATTTGAAAAAACAACAGAGGATGCCGGCGGCAAATTCCAGCGGTTGCGTGCGAGCCTGGCCGAAAGTCGGGTTGTATACCTTGAGCTCGAAATTCACGTGCGCGCGTGCAAGTCGCGCAAGAAACTCGGTATCGTCGAGCGAAAAAAGCTGATCGGTGATCACGCGCACTTTCACGCCGCGCGCGGCGGCTTGCACGAGTTCATCGAGCACCAGATGACCGGCGTCGTCCTGTGCGAAAATAAACGTCTGCAGGTCGATACTATGTTGCGCGGCGCGAATCAGGTGCACGCGAATCAGCAGTGCATCTTCGCCATGATCGAGCAGGTTGACGTAGTGCTGCGGTTCGCTTGGCGTGGAGGCTGCCAGCGCGCTGTCGGCCAGTGCAAGGTAGGGCGAAGGCAGCGCGCAAGCGGCCGGATCGATACAGCGTACACGCTGCTCCTGGCCCGCTTTGACCACCGCCGCGGCACATGCGGCTTCACGCGGACTGAGTGATACACAGGCCGCCAGGCTCAAACACAATGCGCCGACAAAACACTGAACTGCGATCCGCCGCAAACCGATGTGCGGCAACCTCATGCGACCGACATCAAGTCGCGTCGCGCCATCATTGTGTGGGGACATCGGTCGCGGGTTCTGCTTCGTTGATGAAGATGGTGAAGTCGAGATCGACCTTGTCCGACAAGGTCACACGTCGCGAGGTCATGCCAAATGCCGAGCGCAGCACGGTGCCTTCGGCGCGTACCGGACAATCGTGCGCGAGCCGGCCCTGGCATTCGTTCCGCTTGAGCTGAAAGATCACCGGCCGAGTCACGCCGCGCAGCTCCAGAGTGCCGCGCAACTCGCCGCCGCTACGCAGGCGCGGCAGCGGTATCGGATCGGATACAAAGTGGATTTGTGGATAATGTTGCACATCGAAAAACTCAGCGGATTTCACCCACGCCGCATATTCCGCATTGCGCATGCTGACCGCATTCGCATCGATTCGCGCGTCGACGCTTGCGGTATTGCGGAACGCATCGATATGCACGTTGCCACTGACCGTACCGAACTGGCCGCCGACATTGAACATCCACATCGCCCTGATCTGAAATCCGGCGCGGCTGCGGCCGGTATCCAGAATCCAGAGCTGATCGTTTGGCTCCGCAGTAGCGGCAAATACGACGGTCGATTCAAGCAACTGCAGCGCGACCAACCCAAAAAGCGCCATACAAAACCGGCGTCCTGGAAATGCACTCGGCGAACACATCGGCGACATCGGCGGCAGAGAGCGGCGCTGCGGACGTCAGCCGCGCGCGGCGCAATGACAACTCATGGCGACCAGAAATGCTTGAGCGTAGCCACGCCGGGTTCGATCGCACTTTCCGTCGGCAATTCCAGCCATGCCACGCCGGCCGTTGCCATGCCGCGATGATCGCCGGACTGGCCGGTGCTGAGCAATGCGACCAGCGATTCCAGCCCCGGATTGTGGCCGACCAGCAGCAGCCATTGCACATCCGCATTGTCGGTCAGCACGTCCATCAACGCACCGGGCGTGGCTTCGTAAATTCGTGCATCTTCGCGCTGTTCGACCGCACCGAGCGCATGCAGCGCGTCTTCGGCGGTCTGCTTGGCGCGCAACGCCGGCGAATACAACACGCGCTGGATCGGCGCGGCATGCGCTTTCAGCCACGCGCCTGCTGCCTCGGCTTCGGCTTCGCCATGCGGCGTCAACGGACGCGCTTGATCGCTAAGCCCGTTACCCGTACCGACGGCCTCGGCGTGACGCAGCAGGATGATGTGGCGTTTACTCATGTGTTCTCTCCATTGGGCGCGGCTGGGTCGCCTCCGCATGCGGCGGTGAGCGGTTCGCCCTATGTTGCCTGAATTGCGCGCGAGTGTGGGTGCGTAGCGATCGATTGTGAGTGGCGTTTACACGCATGGACGTTTGCATGGGCTTTGCTACGAACATCGCGTCCTCTGAAATTTAATCCGGGTAATATTGACACGATAGAAATACCCGGATAAATTGCTTGCTGAATTCTGTGAGTATCGTACCGATGGATAATTTAGCAACTTACACCGCCTTCCAAGGCGACCGCCGCATCACCAGCGGCAACGGTTTGCATATCGCGCTGGCAATCAAGGCGACGACCCAGCGCGGTAGCCATCACGGCCCGATTCTCGCGTTCGACGATGCAACCGCGCGATTGGTGGATTTTGATCTACGTGGATCGGACGCCGATATTGCGCGGCGCCTGGCTCTTGCCGATGCGCAAGCGGGACTAGCCGATGCAAAAAAAGTGGAGCTGCCACGCGCCCCGGGTCGCCCGAAACTGGGTGTGGTCGCGCGCGAAATCACCCTGCTGCCGCGGCATTGGGAATGGCTCAATCGTCAATCCGGCGGCGCCTCGGTGACGTTGCGCAAACTGGTCGAAGCGGCGCGCGCAGCGAATGGCGAAAACGACCGCAAGCAGCAAGCGCGAGAGATCACGGATCGTTTCATGCTGGCGATGGCAGGCAACCAGCCGGGCTACGAAGAGGCGGCGCGTGCGCTTTACGCCGGCAACAAAATAGCGTTCGACAGCTTGATCGAGCATTGGCCGGTCGATATCCGCGATTACATTTGCCAGCTTGCGCGCGATGTTTTCGATGCCATCATCGACGAAGGCGCACTACCTGCCTGACGGCAATCAGGCAGGTATTGACTCAATCAGCGACCGGCAATGCTTCAAGGCGTCGGCAGTTCAAAATTATCCTTGAACACCGAATCGATTACGTGGATCACACCGGTCATTTCGACATGGTTGCCGCAGTTGTAGTACAGCGTGCCGAGCGCGCTCGGCGGCACCTTGAAGGTCATGACGGTCGCGGCAGAGGTGGCGCCATTGTGATCAAGGCCCGAAGCAATACCGGTCGGATATGCATTGGCGCTGCCGGTGCCTTGCACGGTGTTGATGTAGAACGGATGCGCGCCACTGATAGTGCCGAAACTGAAGGTGTAGGTCAGGCCGACCCGTAACGTCAAATCGGGATTGCTGCTACTGGGGCCGGCATCGGTCTGCACCGCCCATTTCCAGTGCGGGAACGCTTGCGAAGTATCGGCCGAAATCATGAAGTTGTTCGCCCATGCCGACATGCACAGGCATGATCCGACAAGCATTGCCGCGAACCGCCGCAGGCCACGACCACCTGCGGTTGCGGAACAATTGCCGGGCAAAATACTGAAAAGAATTTCGTGCATTTTTTGCTCCCAATGACTTGCGACGAGCCGGACGAAATCCGCGGCACCATGCCGGTGCGGACTTTCCGAATCGATGGTCGGAAGCAGCACTATCTCAGGTGAGTTTTTTCAGCCAGCGGAACAATTTGTCCCAATCCTGCTGATGTGAACGCACGATTTCCGAGTGGTAATCGAAAATACTTTTCCCCAGCGCCGCCGCCAACACATATCCCTGTGTGTCGCGTAACGCCGCAAAGGTTGCGAACGGCAGATGTTTCATTTCTTCGAGCGCCTGCTGCGAGGCGTTGGTCCACGGTTTCATGCGATTCGCGACCAGCGCGACCGGCACCTTGCCGCGTTTGATGCGCGGCAATTCGGCAAGTCCGGCGAGAAACGGCGCGGTCGCCTCGAAATCGATGTTGGAAGGCAACAACGGCACGATCACCGCATCGACAAACTCCAGATATTCTTCCGCGTCGCTGGCGCGCAGGCCCGCGGGCGTATCGATAATCACGCGTTGCGCGTCATCGGGAATCTTGTCCTGCCAACCGCGCTTCAGGCCGCTGAGCGGCAGTACCGCGCTGGCCAGTCCGGCGCGTTTTTCGCACCAGCGATAACTCGAGCCGAGGCGGTCGGCATCGACCAGCACCGTATTTTTGCCATCCTGCGCGTAATGCGCCGCAAGATTGGTCGCGATCGTGGTTTTTCCACAACCGCCCTTGGAACTTGCCAGCAGAATCTTCAGCATCGACGTGCTCCGTGTGCAAAGACCACCCGACTCTACACCGCGCGAGGCGTGCTCTGGAAGCCCCGCGCCGCCACGATGGTGGGTGGGTGCGCTAATTCTTGTCGGTCGCGCCCGCGCCGGGTGCGGTTTCCGGTGCGGCTTCCAGCGGTGCCTCCAGCGGCACGTTGGCCTCGCGCAACAATGCGTAAACCAGCCCGGTCTCGGTATGACTCTGCAACGACAAGCGCTGTAATTGCCGCGTGCCATCGGCGCTGGCGAGCATGCCTTGCGTGATTTCGGTGGAACGTTGTTCTTGCCACGCGAGATTGCGCAGCTTGTTGGCGATCTCCGTATTCGGCTTGTCGCCGCTGCCCTGCAATCGCGCGCGCAGCGCCAAGCCGGCGCGTTGTGCAAGCAAGCTGGAACCCCATTCGAGCTTGCCCGCCAGCGCCAGACAATCGTTGCGCCGATCATCGAATTGCGCGGCATTGATGCTCGGATCGCACAACTCCAGCGCGGCCGCGATGACCGGCTGAGCGCCCGGCCCGAGGCGGCTCGCAAGGTTGTAGGCGATCGTCAGCTGGATGCCTTCGCGCGTCGCCGCCACGCCTTGCGGCGGGTTTTCGAGCAAGGTCGGCGGCACCGGCAAATCGTTGATCGCCTGCAACAACGTGCGCGTGAGTTCGGTCGAATAATCGTTATACTCGCGCGCTGCACCGGCACGCGCGAGCGCGACATTTGCGGCCGAGCGATCGCCGGCCTTCTGCGCGCGTTGTGCATCCAGCAGCCAAACCGCAGCGTTGTTTGCCGCGATCTGGTCGAGCTTTAGCAGTGCGTCGGGACGAGGGCAGATCTGAATTGCGTTGCCGCACACGAACGCCGTGATCCACCACGTCAACGCATCTTTCGCCCCGGCGACTTGCGCGCGTAGCAGCAGCGTCGCGGAATGGAAAGCATGTGGACGATCCGGATCGTTATCGTCCGGGCGCGCCATGATCGACGCGGCCAGCAACAGCGGCGCATCCGTGCGCAAGGTCAGAAAATTGATCAGATCACGGCGATAGCGTTCGCTTGGCGAAAAACCGTCATCGGCCACGGGCGTTGCGGGAGGAGCCTCCGCGGGCGCCGCGGGCTTGTTCGCGCCGGGATTTTTCTTGGCATTCTTGCCGGTTTTGGCTGGCAGCGAAGTCGCGGGCACGGCTAGAGTCGGTGCTGGAGTTTCGCTCGCAGGTATCGCTTCTGTTGTCGCAGCAGCGGCAGGAATTTCCGAGGCTTGCGCAGTTTCGGTCGGCGCAGAAACTGGCGGAGTTTCCGGCGGCGCGACAGCATTCGAACTGTCTTGCGCAGTCGCCAAGGATGGCAGCAGAAATAACAGGCAGACAAGAAGATGGCGATGCAGCATGGCGATTCCTTGAGCGATGTTCGCGAGGAGCAGAAACCGCGATTCTATCGACTGCTGGCTGTGCGGGCGTTAACCGTTTATCCATCAGCAAAATAGACATGTGATGCGGATAATCAATGGGGAGTTTTATTGTGCGATGGGTTCTGATGGTCGCGAGGATTGGCGCGATTTCCACTCAGCCGGCGGCTCAAGAGGTAGGCCCGCCTTACTGAGCATAATACGCGCCGAATCCTGCTCGGTACGACCCTCAAGTATCCATTGATACTCACGATCTGCGTCATAAATACGTCGAAAAGAGCCTGTTTGCAGCCATTCGAGATTGCGGCGCTGGCGTTCCACTTCGGCAATATCGCTCGGACTCTCGGCGAGGTTTTGTTGCAGGCTCAAACCCCAACCCATCGCGAGCCAAGTCGTCGAATGTTCGGCAAGCAGCCTGCCTATCGCCAAGCACTCCGCGCGCAATTGTGTACCCGTCGCCAACCGTTCCGGCGCGCAAGCAGACTCAAGTGCTTCGTACGGTAGGTATGCCGAGCCGCCGAAAGAACTGACGAATCTCCGTTGCGATTTTTGATCGGCTGCGATACCCGACTCATAAAATTCTTCAGGCATCGTGGCTGCTATTTGCGTGTGCTCTACCGCGTGTAAAATTCGCGAATTGATGGCAGCGGTGTAATCGTCGAAATACAGGGCATGGGCGATATGAGCGACAGCGATCTGTCCTGCTATCGTATCTCCAGTTCTTTGTGCGCGATCCAGCTCAAGCAACCAGACGGCAGCGTTCTGCGGTGCGATGTCGAGTAAACGTGCGATAGCGGAATCGGCGGGACGACTCGTATCTCCAGCCTTTTGTGCGCGATCCAGATCAAGCAACCAGACCGAGCCGTTCTGCGCTGAAATGTCGAGCAAGTGGGCGATAGCGGAATCGGCTGAAGGATTCGTGTCCGCTCTCACCAGAGCGCTCGCCCACCAGATATGTGGATCGCGCGGCGCAGCAATTTGCGCGCGCCGCAACAACACGTCATGGGAAATCGGTGAAGGCGGCGATGAAAAAAGCTCTGAAATTACTGCAGCTGCAAAAATCGAATCATCATTGCTGGCCTGCGCGAGTTGCGCGACAACATCGCGACAATATTGAATCATGGTGGGTGTAATCCCGTCACCGCCCACGTTCACGGCAAATGCCGATGATGCCGCGAGCAGAAAAAATGCCCCCGCAATCAGCATTCTGTGACGCATGGTTTGACTCCTTTCAAGTAAAAAATGCGCCAAGACGCATGGCTGCGCTGTACTGGCGTTCTATGAGTCGCCATCTTGAAAATAGTTGCAGTGGCACGCTCATGAATTACGTGAGAAATAATCTGGACAACGTTAAGAGAGTGCTTCAAAGCGTCTGGATTTTCACTGTTGACCCAGCCGAAAGCGCGGCTCAGCCCAGCAACCACCACCACAGCGGCAGCGTCGCGAGCGACAGCACGATGCCGTAACCGACCAGTGCGGCGGCGAGTTCGGGTGCGAGTCCGGCGGAAGCGGCGAGGGCGCCAGCGGTAATCATCGACGGCATCGCGGTTTGCAGCACGGCAACTCTGCGGATGTCGCCACTCAGTCCGAGCGGCCCGCACAAGGCCAATGCCAGCAGCGGCAGCAACAGCAGCTTGAACAGCAATCCGGCGCCCAGCGGCAGCAGATCGTGGCGCGACAACTTGAAACGAATCTGCATGCCGATCGCCAGCGTCACCAGCGGCAATAACGCGCCGGACAGACGTTTTAATCCCTCGTTGATCGCTTCCGGCGGATGCTCCGGCATGATCGTCAGCGCCGCTGCCAGCGCCAGCATCGGCGGGAAACCGGCGATGCGTTTGAGCATGCCGAAGGGCGTCGGGCGGGCCGTATCGCCGTACATCGCGAGCACCACCAGACCGAAACTCGACAAGATCAGAAACGAGCCGAATTGATCGTAAATCACCGCGTACGGCAGCGCCGTTTCGCCCAGCAGGGCGACGATCATCGGGTAACCGAGGAATGAGGTATTGCCCATCGGCACGGTCATCAGCAGCGCACCGGTAGCGTCGCTTCGCACGCGCGCCCAGCGCTGCAAGCCGAGTACCAGCAACACGCTGGCCACGACCATCAGCCACGGCACGATCACGAGTCCGAGCAGCTCGCGCTGGAAATGCAGGCCTGGCGCATACAGCAGGATGGCGGCTGGCAGACACACGTACAGCACGATTTGATTGAGCGCTTCGGGCGTATTCGGCGGCACCCAGCCGCGCCACGCCATCAGCCGACCGATCGCGAGCATCAGCAGAATGAAACCAAACGCGGCCAGCACTGAACTATTCACGTCATTGCACCGTCGCAGGAAAATTTAACGCGTCAGCAGGTAGTTTCTGCGCACGGTAACGCGTTAGCATGCGTGCCTCGATATCGTTACCGCGGTAACGTTTACCAATCTGCAGTATGCGTGAGGATAATGATGGATGGCTTGAGTCTGTTCCAATCCGCCCGGCCCGAATTTTTCGTCGGCTGGAGTACGCTGGCGCTGATCATCGCGGCATTGGCCCAAGGCAAGAATCGCAGCGGTCTGGTGTGGTTTATCATCGC
>JAYVTP010000447.1:0-2616 GCA_043788685.1 Pseudolysobacter sp.
ACTCGGCCATACCACGCCGCTGCAAGCGCTGCGCGCCTGGCGCAAGGATCGCCCTGAGCTGTTTGTCAGGCATGTTAATAATCAGACGGGACTAGACAGCTATTCAATCCCAATTCGCGGCAATAAGGCGTGAGGATTTTGCGTCATGCCGATTCGCGTTCGGTATTCGCCAGCGGCGGGGTGTGACAGAAAAAATTCACGTTGAACGGTCTGTCGGTCGCAGCCTTGATCGCCAGCAGTTCGGTGCGCAACGTTGCCATACTTAGCATCGCGCAGTAATGATCCAAGGCCACCGGCGTTCGCCACGGCGATTGCCAGTCGGCTGCCTTGTACGCCAGCCATCGGCGCTTGGATGATTGGCAACTTTATGCGCAACAGCGCTTTCAAATCCTGCATCGGAATCTCTGGGTGTCGCGTCTACAAGAAATAGTTGGCGTATATTTCACCGCGAGAAACCGCGCTTTTTTCGGATTGACTTGCACGAAACACCATGAATTGTCGAGCGTTCCCAGCGCTTCCTTATACTGCTCGGAATTCTTGAGTATCGTCATGTAGCGAATCGTTCGCCGCGCGCTGCGCAGAAACGTTTCGTCGTTGCAGGAGTCGCGCGCACCGCAATAATTGCGACACGAACCGTCGGGATCCTTGATCGTGATCGCCTTGTCGCTGATATCGAATTGCAGCCTGCAGACGGCATCGCCAGTGAATTTTTGCGGGTCGTTGAATACGGATACGCTAGCCTGACTGAATCGTGCGATACCGTGTTCGCCGCAGCTATGGCCGTTGAAAAATACGAGGCTGGCGCGGAAATAAACGGTGTCTTCGGCAATCCGCACTATTTCCAGAATATCTTCGGAGATGTATGTAGTGCTCGCCATCAACATTGCCGTTCGCAAATTGTTTTTTATAGACGCCGTCGATCTGCGCAATCAGCTTCGACTCTGTGTGGCATCGCCTTTCTGCGCGAGCAACTTTTCGGCCGTGTCGTGTTCGGTCTGCGCCGTCGCGACGGCATGTTCAAAGTCGCTGACATCGTTGGTATAAGCCTGCATCAGGCAGCCTGAAATATTCTTGGCGGCATTGCAGGTTTATAGTGCAGCTTCGCGTACCACGAAATGCTTTTTGTAAAGCGTATCCGCGTGCTTCAGTCTGTCGTATTTGCTGCTGAGGTCATACATGCGTGTCTCCAGCGCCTGGATTTTGGGTCAAGGCACCACGTCTGGCGCGAGTCACGATCATCTGCAAAGCATTCTGGCGTCGACTGCCACAGATAGGGCTGGGTACGATGGAAAACATAAGTCGGCGGAATCACCGCGCCATCAGTGCAGAAATAATCGCACTGCGGGCCGCGTGATTCAGTATGGATTTGTCGTTTTCCGGCGATGTTTTCGAGTTTCAAATCCACGTGACACTGCTTTGTTTGACCTTTATCGTCAGTTAATTGCGTTGTTGCAGAATCGTCCGCCGACCAGGTCATCTCGATATCGTGGCTGGAATCGCCGGAGAAATAATACTCACACCGCGTTTTTGTCGATTCTGCATTCAGGCGCATGCGGCAAGTAGAAGTTTCCGGCGAGCACGCGAAAATCGAAATACTGCCGCCATACAGTTTCACGCCGTTATCGGGCGAAGACCACTGTCCCCATTCGCCTTGCCAATCCTGCGCAGATGTAGCGTGGCCAAAATTGCATAGCGTCCCGAGCGCCAATGCGGCGAATACATTGATGTCTTTGTATGGATATTCATGCGAAGCAGTTTAGTCGCAAATCGAGTGTTTGGCGTGGCGCTGCCATGGCGTGATTATGGCGACGATGCGTTGCAGCTCCGGCGTACTGCAAGGAAAACCGCACGTCTGCGAATTCGCTGCGCGACTCACTGGTAAGGCATCAGCACATCCGCATCCATCGTATATGCCGTCGCCGCGGTGTCGTTGGCGAACGACTCGATCTTGAGATTGCCCTTGACCCAGTACGGGTCCCAGATTTCGGGCTGCTTCACGCCTTTTTTGAGGCGCACGTACAGGATCTGATTCGGCGGCGGCGGCGGCACATGAATGCATGCGCCGAAATATGGCACGAAGAAAAATTCGGTCATCTCGCCGCTGTCGTTGGTCTCGACCGGAACGACGTAACCTGGCAGCTTGACCTTCTGCCCGCTGAGTATCGGCACGGTTTTGGTCGAGCCGCTTTGTTGCGCACGCATCGAGCCATCGTGATTCACTGGCGGCGGATTTTTCAAGGCTTCGAGATCGCCATCCGGCATCATTTCCAGCCAGTCGAGTTCGCGATAACCTTCGCTGTCGGGCTTGTTCTGCGCGGCCGCTGCGGCCATCGCCTTGGCATCGGGTTTGCTCGCGGGTTTTGCGACCGCGGTCGCCACCGTTGCCTGCGATGTAGTCGCGACGGGCGTGGCCGCGACGGTTGGTGCATTGCGATTGCACGCGTTGCCGAGCAGGGCGAGAACCGACATAACAAGAACGGTACGTCTAACTCCGGATTTTATGTGTGGGAGTGTCATCGATGCTTCGAATTCAAAGTCGTAAGGAAAGGCCATCAGCCAGTGAATTGCGATACGCGAGCGCCGCCGGAACGATGCCCGCAAAAACTCCGCCTGCGG
>JAYVTP010000448.1:0-2362 GCA_043788685.1 Pseudolysobacter sp.
CCGTGGGGCGTGCCGTGGCCGGATTGGAAAAACCCCGCCGCTATTCTCAAGGATCGCCAGCGTCGCGGCAGCCTGAGCGTGGCAAAACTCTATGACACCGGGGCCATGTTCAACACCATCGAAAACGCCAGCGATGCTGATAGCGCGATGGTGTCCGCCGGCGATGGAATTGATTACGCCGCTGTCCATCAATTCGGCATCGATACGATTCCGGCGCGTCCCTTCTTTCCGCTGACCTCGCCCGACGTGGCTGACCTTCCCGCCGACTGGATCGACTTCGTGTTCGAGCCGATTCATACCGCTATCGAGGACATATTCAAGTGACCGGCAACCGCCTTTCTTTCGACCCCATCACTGCGCGAATAACTGCCGTGGCGAACGATGTTTCGATTCTCGTTAGCGACTGTCTCGACCCGCAGTACCTGACCAAGTTTGCGAAGTCATGGCCTGCGATATGGGTGGTGAACCAGCGCCAGACCAATGCGGATTCCAACAACGGGCAGCAAGGCCTGACTGGCCTTATGCGCCAGACGATGGCTGTTGACATCACGATTCGCGCTGTCGTGCAGCGCTACCCGAATGACCCCGCATCAATGCCGAACACAGCAACACGAGTAGACGCGCTGTTGCAGATTGTCAACGACTCCCTGTTCGGTTGGAAACACCCGCATGCCGATCTTCCCTTTGCGTTTGTCAGCTCTACCGATGGGCCGCCTTATGAAGCGGTTTGTGTTGCCGAGGTTGTTTTTCGTACCCAGTCCACCTACTCGAGGAAATTGCCATGACCGACCCACATCCACTGCGCAGCGGCGACTGGCACATCGAAGATGGTGTGCTGGTAGACAAGTCTGCATCGCCTGAAATAAAGGGTGATCCGCCGCCAAAACCTGCCGAACCAAGCGTTACCGACGAACCCGCGAAAGCGGGTTTTTTATTGCCCGCAGAAAAGCCAAGCCGGGCTTGGTTGCCACCCAAAATAGAGGAAGTTTGAAATGACACAGCCAGCCCTTGAACTATTCAACCAGCGCGCTTTTGCAGTCAAGATTGAAGTTGCCGAAGGCGTTGATATTGTCCCCGATGTAACCGCCGCCGATGCCATTCTGCTGATGAACGGCACTATCGCCGTCGAGAATGATTCTTCGGTGCGCGTTATCGATCGGCCATTTCTAACGAACGACCCGACCAGCATCACCAACGTGCGATTGGTGATCACCGGCGACAGTGAACTTTTCTGCCCGGCAGCCCCCGGTCAAAGCGTCAATGGCCTTGCGCCAAACGATGCTTTGCTGCAAATCGGCGGCATGACTTCGGTCAAGAACGCGGGTGCAAATACGACGAAGTACAACCCGATTTCGCGATCCATTCCATCGGCGTCTATCTATTCATATCAGGATGATTTGTGGAACAAGGGATTGGGTGCGCGCAACGATATCACCAGCATCATGATGCAGATCGGTACGCGCCTTACGATGAAAAACAAGATTCAGGGTAACTATCTCCCTGAGGTTGAATTCAGTCTGCCGACGGCGAACCTGTACACGACGCAGCCCGTTGTTTCGACCTACGACAACTCTGAGGCCTACATCACCGCACCGAGTGCGGACAGTGCGGTTCCGGGAACCGAACTACTGGTATTGGCGAAGTCGCTCGGCATCGTGTTCAACAGTGCGTTGAAGTCCAAGGAATACACGTCGAAGAAGTTTCAGGGCATCACCGATCGCAAAGCCACGTGGACGATGCGAGTCGCAAAAACTGCGCTGGCTGATTTCAATGTTGAAGCAGTCCGCATTGCTGGCACGTTCGTCACTGCTCGATATCGCACGTACGAATCTGGCGTGTTCGGAAAGCGCAGCGGCCCATTCACCGAGATTGGCATACGCGGCCAGATTATCACCGCCAAGCGCGCTGATATCGACAAAGATCTCGGCTGGGACTTGACCGGCAACTGTATTGCGACCAATGCCGGTGGGGATGAGTTCTACATCCTGTTCGGCAATGACTCGTTTGCTATTTCCGGCACCTTGCCGACGCAGGCCGCTGGGTCGTATGTCCACACGCTGACAACCACGGGCCGCTCCACGGCACCGGTTACCTGGTCTGCAACAGGCCTAGGCAGCTCCGGCATCACGATTAATTCGAGCACGGGCGCAACGTCCGGCACCGCAATCACAGGCACCTACGCGGTTGTGGTCACGGCAACGGATGCCGCAGCGCAGACCTCCACGTACACGACCAGTCTGGTTATCAGCTAACTCCACGCAACACAAACCCTTCCAGCCGCCTTCGGGCGGCTTTTTTTTGCCTTGAGGAAACGCCCATGAAAATTTCGCTATCCGATACGTTTGCAACCCTGATCAACGTC
>JAYVTP010000449.1:0-13518 GCA_043788685.1 Pseudolysobacter sp.
CCGAAGGCATGATTCTTTCTGCGGGCGGCAGCGATGGTGCGTTGTTTCTGCTCGATGCGGATGCAGGTGCCGCGCCCGGCATGACGGTCAAATAATCGGCCGTCGATAAACAGATCATGCTGGCTTTCGCCGATCGCATCGCAGACCAGATCGACGACCTGCTGCCGCAAACGCAATGCGGACAGTGCGGTTTTGCGGGATGCCGTCCATACGCGGAGGCGATCGCCGCCGAGAGCGCCGAGATCAATCAATGTCCGCCCGGCGGTATGGCCGGCGTACATGCTTTGGCCGCACTGCTCGGACGCGAGGTGATCGCGCTGAATCCGGCCAACGGCATCGAAAAACCGCGCGCCGTCGCATTGATCGATGAAGACGTGTGCATCGGCTGCACCAAGTGCATCCTGGCGTGTCCGGTGGACGCGATCATCGGCGCAGCAAAACTCATGCACACGATCTTGATCGACGAATGCACCGGCTGCGAACTGTGCATTCCGCCCTGCCCTGTGGATTGCATCACGATGCCGCCGCGCCCCGATCTGCCGTTGCGTCCGCTGCACGCGCGAGGCCGTTACGAAGCGCGCAATCTGCGGCTGGAACGCAACACGCTGGAACGTCTGGCAGGCATCGAAGCGCGCAAGGCCGCGCTGAAAAAACCCGAGGTCACGCGGGCCACCGTGCTTGCCGCGATTGCGCGCGGACGCGCGAAAAAAGCCGCGTTGCAAATCGATCCGACAAGCGACGGAAACAAGAACGAATCATGAGCTCAGCCGTATCGCTTTCGCCAAACCGTCGCGCCTCGAATCGATCGAGCTGCTTGGCATTGATCCTTCGCCACGACGATCTGCGATGAACCGTGCCAAACGCTGCGAGATTTTCCGCCGCCTGCGCGAGCTCAATCCGCATCCGACTACCGAGTTGATTTACACCTCGCCGTTCGAGCTGTTGATCGCGGTGATGTTGTCGGCGCAATCCACCGATGTCGGCGTCAACAAGGCGACACGCAAGTTGTACCCCATCGCGAATACGCCGGAAACAATTCTCGCGCTCGGCGAAGATGGATTGAAGCGCTACATCGCCACGATCGGCCTATACAACGCCAAGGCCAAAAACGTGATCGCGACGTGCCGCATCCTGATCGAGCAACACGCCAGTGAGGTGCCACATTCGCGCGAGTCGCTCGAAGCGTTGCCCGGCGTCGGGCGCAAGACCGCCAACGTCGTGCTCAATACTGCGTTCGGCGAACCGACCATCGCCGTCGATACGCATATTTTCCGCGTCGCCAATCGCACCGATATCGCGTCCGGGAAAACCGTCAACGCAGTCGAGGCTGGTCTGGAAAAACACGTGCCGGCCGAGTTCAAGCAGGATGCACATCACTGGCTGATTTTGCACGGGCGTTACGTGTGCAAGGCGCGCAAGCCGGATTGCCCGCAATGCGTGATCCGCGACCTGTGCGAATACCGAACCAAGACGCCCGGCGCGCCAACCGTGCATCCCGAATAGGATCAGCCACGGACAGGCAGATACGTGTGCCGCATTGGACTTTAGTCGAAAATGATTCGTTCTTCGACCAAAGGCGAATGGCTAGCCCCGGCAGCACAGCGCACGCTGTCATGGAACTGTCACACACACCGGGGAGGGTGCATCATGAAAATGAAAACGTAACAGGCGCTACGTCGCAGTGCATTGGTTTTAGCCGTGGTCGCGGCATTGGTCGGCCCGCAATTGGCGCTCGCCGATGACGCTCATGAAAAAGCACTCGAAGCACGCGTCGCCGAACTGGAACGCATCGTCAACCAGCTCGCCACACAACAGAAAACTCAGCAGGCGGCAACACCCGCACCACGCGCCGCACAGGACACATCCGCCATCACCAAAAAACACGCCGAAGCCGTTCCATCGCCATACGTGCTGGCCGCCGAGGCGCCTAACCAGAAACCGATTCAGGACACCACCATTACGCCGGGTTCAAATCCGAATACCACGTTCCATTTCGGCGGATTCATCAAGGCGGATTTTCTTGAATCGCGCACCAGCGGCGGCCAACTTGCCGACGGCGGGACCTCGCGTGATCTGTATCTGCCGAGTCAAATCCCGGTCGGTGCGACGCACGGTTCGCATACCGATTTCGATGCGCATGCGAAATTCTCGCGCATCAACTTTGGCGTCGACAGCACCACCGATGCGGGTGATCGTGTCGGTGCGTTTGTCGAATACGATTTCTTCGGCACCGCGCTCGGCACTCAGGTCGCCACCAACACGTACGGCGCGACCTTGCGCCACGCGTTTGTTTACTGGAACAACTGGCTGGCCGGCCAGACCTGGTCGAACTTCATGGATACCAGCGCCTTGCCCGAAGCGGTGGATTTCATCGGCCCGACCGATGGCGTGATTTTTGTGCGCCAGAATCAGTTGCGTTATACCGATGGCGGTTTTTCGGCGTCATTGGAAAATCACGACACCGTACTTGTGCCTTACAAGGGCGGCGCTGGCATCAACACCGATCGCGGCGCGATGCCCGACCTCACTGCACGTTACAACTGGAAAGGTTCGTGGGGCACGTTCGGTTTTGCCGGATTGCTGCGCGACTTGACCATCGATACGCCCGCCGCCGGCACCGTGCCAGCGCACAACAACAACAAGATTGCCGGCGCACTCACTGCCGGTGGCAAGTTCATCCTCGGCGCGAACGATGACTTGCGTTATCAGTTGACCGGCGGCTCCAGCATCGGTCGTTACATCGGACTGGGCTTAGCCAGCGATGGCGAACTCGATGCCAACGGCAATATCGATGGCATCAGTGGCGTTGCCGGATATGTCGCGTGGCGCCACGTGTTCAGCAAGGAATGGCGCACCAACGTGATGTATGCCGCCAACCATTTCGACAACGATCTGGCCTTGACCGGTGGTACCGTAACCAAATCAACCCAAAGCATCCGCGCCAATATCTTCTACTCACCGATCGCCAAACTCGATCTCGGTGCGGAGTTGATGTGTGGCCGACGCAAGCTCGAAAGCGGTCTGGATGGCGATCTGAATCGCCTGCAGTTCAGCGCCAAGTATTCGTTCTGAGAAAAACTTTACGCCGACGCCGCGAGTCGCGCGTGGACTCGCTGCACTTGGGTTGTCACGATCTCCAGCGTGTCATTGACCAGGCTTCCGTGCTACCGGCCGCCTGGTTTTTTTTGCGCTCGGGTGACGGTCACGGCAAATACGTGGCGCCACAATTATTGCGCGGCCACCCACGCCAGTTTGCAATGTGACTTGCGGCCAATGACCTCGCAAGCATTGAGCGCCTCGCCGTGCGCATCCCAGACCGTGATAGTCCAGCGATCCGGTCCACGCCGCTCCATCGTCATGAAACCAAAACCGTGCACCCATGAACTGGCCGCATCAACAACGACACCCGCCGCAGGCGTGGCTCCTTGCGGCAGGCTCGGCGGCATCGGTACGACATCTTCCAGCGTGCCGGAAAACCCGGCAATAAACTGCGTCGGATGTTCGCTGGAAAAACTCAACTGCTCCCACAAATGCGTATGCCCTGCCAGCATCAACTGGACCTGCGCCGGCAGGATCAGCGGATTGAGCGTGGCAAATACCGATGCGATGCCTTGGCTACTTGCGTGCACCGAGAGCGCGCCTTGCGCATCCTGCTTCGCGGCGAGACCAAGAATGGGTTGATGGTTCGCCAGGATCGCGTGCGGTTGTTGCTGCGCGAGCTTGTCCAGTTGCCGATACAGCTCGCGATATTTTGTCGCACGTACTTCCTCTGGCGAAATCGGTGCCGTGATGGTGTTGGAAGTATCCAGCACGATCAACTGCGTACCATCACCCAGCGGCACCGCATATGGATCGCTGTAATCACCGATATCGTCATTGGCCGGATCGTTGCAATCGCGACCGGACAACAACGGATGCACATCAAGGAATCGCCACCATCCCTGCCCCGCGCGCGCGCAGGATTCGTGGTTGCCGCGCACCATCACCCACGGTGCCGCCTGCAGCAGTGGGCTGCCTGGATTAAACAGATCTTCGCGCCATGCATCCCAGCCGTATCCCCATGCGTTGCCGGCACAGCCAGCATTGCCTTGCGGACATGCATTTTCGCGATACAGGTAATCGCCAACATGAATGACCAGATCGGGTTTCCAGCGTGCTGCCGTTTTCGCAATTTGTGCAAATGTATATTTTGCAGCATCGTTACAGGCTTGATAGGTTTCCCCGCTCTTGGTACGACAGCCGGTATCGCCGATCACCACAATGCGCTTTGGTTCGGCACGGGGCAACGGCAGCCGCTGATCGCCGATGCGGACGTTTTTGCTGTGTGCTGGAATGCGTTTTTCGCAGGTCAGCACAGGAAAGGCCGACGGCTTGGAGTCGATCGGCGCAGACCGTGTGGTGCGCAGCGGAATGATCGCAGCCCCGGCACGCAAATCCATCGGAGTGGACTTGCCATCAATCCGCATCATCGGGCATTGCGCAGCGTCCGTCAGTACCCGCGCCAACGCTGCACCATCCTCACCCAGCACGACAAATGCTACGGTTTCGGTGCTGTCGGACTTGATCCCGGCAGACAACTGGCAGCCGGATGCAGCCAGCAGAAACAGCGCTGGCAGCATGCACGTCAGGCCGCCAAAACCACGGGATGAAAACGCTGCACGGCTTACGGCATGGATGCGCATGAGACCTTAAAAATCCGCCTTGAGCGACAACGACACGCTACGCTCCGGCAGCAATGTCAACACATCGCCGGGGGCGGCGACGGACGTTGCAGTGGCGGCTGGCGTGACCCCGACGATACTGTGCTTGTCAAACAGATTGTTGAACCCGAGCTGGATTTTTATCGGCTTTGGCCAACCGCCCAAACTATCCATGGTGTAGTTGAGGAACAGGTTGGTGATGACAAAAGGATTGATCGCCACAGCCTCATGGGTAGCGCCGTTATCGTTGTAAAGTTTGCCAACGCGTTTGGCGAACGTGCCGATGGTCCAACTGCCCTGGGCGTAATTCAAACCGAGGGTTTCGCTATCGCTGGGCGCATTCGCCACCCACAAGCCACGAGCGACGCCGCTGGCATATTTGGTACTGCCATGGGTGGCATTCAAATACACGCTGAAACCGCCGCCCAGAATGACCGTGCTTTCGGCCTCGATACCCTTGCTGATCGACTTGCCGTTGCTGAACCAGACCGTCTCGCCGGCGTTATTGGTAAACGCCGAATAGGCATTGTCAAAATTGATGCGATACGCGTCGATATCAAACGTGAATCGATCCGACTGCCAGACACTGCCTACCTGCAAGGTCTTGTTCTTTACCGGCTTGGGCTGCACCGTGACCTTGGCATTTTTTACGTCAAAGACATTCGTCGGCGGAATTTCGTCGCCACTCGCATACTGCGCATACGCCGACCAGTTCGGGCGCAACATGTAGTGCACATCAAGCGAAGGCAGCACGGAATCATAACTGGCGGTGTGTGCAACACTCGCTGCACCACCCAGATTGCCTACTACTTTGCCGTTATCCGCGAACTGGGTGAAATCCTGCTGGTACGACGAATACTTCACGCCGGGCGTGATTTTCAAATCGTTGCCGAGCGCGAACTCATATTCGACAAACGGCTGCAGCAAGGTGGTGTTGAATTTTTCATGGAAGTTAGGCAACAGCGCATCGACCCAAGTGCGCGGATCGGATGGAATCTGGTAACGATTGGTGTCGGCAAACTCCGACCACAATCCGGTACGCAAAATGCCGAAACCGGATTCCTGGCTGAGGCGCAAAATATTGCCCCAGGTGCGATAACCGTTGAGCTTGTCGGTCGCACTGGTGGCAGTGATGCTGTTGCCGTTGTAGTTCTGCTGATTATGGTAGTAGTAGGTGTAGACCTTGTCGTCGAGCTTCCAGCCATTGCCCAGATTTGAGCTGAGGCCGAGATATTCAAAATCCGAGGTGACGTGATAAAAATTATAGCCGTAGTAATTCGGCTTGGTCGGATCGTCTACGAGCAGATAATTGTCGCCGAACTGCGCGACCTGTGCGCGGGTCGGCCCTTTGACGTTGGGTGTATTTGAATGCAGATCGATGTAGGAACCGAACGCGCTCAACGTGGTATCGCTGGAAATCGCCAGTTGGTATTTGGCCGAAACGGCATCGCGCTCCTGATCGTTGAAAGTTTGATAACCGTCGGAATTCAGAACATGCGCGTTGATCAGCAAATTGGATGAACCGTCCTTGCCAAATTGACCGGATTCAAACTCCGCGCCGATCAGTGAGGTGTTCCAGGTGCCGTACGATGCCGTGACGCTGCTGCGCTGCTGCGGTTCGAGCGCGCGCGACAGCAAGTTGATCGAACCGCCGAAATTGGTCGGGCCGATGCTAGCGGCGGAGCCTGGACTGCGATCAATCACCGCACCGCCGAGAAACGGGCTGGGGAAAAATGCCCAGGAATGATGGGTCGGGCTATTCGTATCCTGAAACGGAATGCCGTCGAAACTGATGGTGTAGTCACCATCCGCAAAGCCGCGAAAATATGTCTTGGTATCGCCCAGACCCGGACCATTCGGGCTGTAACTGTACATCCCCGGCGCCATCTGGATCGCCTGACTGAAATCGGCAGCAGGTGCCGTGTAGTCGCGGATGAACTGCTCACTAACCACCGACTGCGCAGAGCGCGCCGACAATGAATTCTGCGACGGCGCGGCCGCCGCTGCAACATCTGTGGCAGTCGTGTTAATCGTGTCGAGTTCGGCGACCTGCTGGCTGTACGCACTCACCGGGGCAGCTACTCCGAGCAACGCAATCGCGCGCAGAATGCTTCGGTTTAGCGACTTGAGTTGCGGCATGATCGTCCTCCCAAATCGAATAAGCTTGGCGGCGCCGTATGTAATCCGAATGAAAGTTTTGTTGCGACGCGATTACGAATTGAAATCTCCACGTTGGATTCATTGACGCACAGCAATCCGAGTGCGTAGCGATTCGCTCAATGCTCATTTCAACCAACCACCTGTGCGCTGCTCGACTGCACGTGTCGGCCACACTTTTTATTCTGATGCGGCGACAGTTCGGCCTGCCGGCACTTGACCAAGCCCGCAGCAATGGTAAGGTCGTGCTGAGCAGGCCACCCCTGCGCAACTGCACGTATGGCGCCGAAAAAAAAAGAACCTTCGTGGATATCGAGCAAGTCAAAAACCCGGCGTTGACCGAGTTGCTGCAATCGTGGCAGCACGGCGACGGGCAGGCGTTTGCATCGTTGTTTGATCGTGTGTATGCGCAGCTCAAGCAGATCGCCGCGCAACGCCTGCGCGAAATCGGCGGCAACGCGACCTTCGCGCCGACCGAGTTGCTGCACGAAGCGGTGCTGCGTGTGATCGATGCGCCGATGGACTGGAAAAACCGTGCGCATTTTTTCGCCACGATGTCGCTGCTGATTCGCTCCACGCTGGTCGATCATGTGCGCGCGAGCTCGGCGCAGAAACGCGGCGGCAATGCCGTGCGCGTCACCCTGACGCGCGCCGACATCGGCGAAGAATCGATCGTCGCCGATATCCTGTCGCTGGATCAGGCGCTGATCAAACTGGAAGCGCTCGACGCGCGCAGCAGCGAAGTGCTGCACCTCACCTACTTCGCCGGGCTTGACCGTTTCCAGATCGTTGACGTGTTGCAGGTGTCGTTATCGACCGTCGATCGCGAACTGCGTTTTGCACGCGCGTGGCTTAGCAAGGAACTCGACATCGCGATGTGAATTGGCGCGCAATCCGATCGACGTCGTCAACCTGACAACCGTCTCGATCCTCTGTCGAGTTTTCCGGATTATCAGTGTTGATTGAGGCTGATCGGCGCCGCCCAAGCTCCCGCCGCTCGCGTGCTGAACGCCGCGAATAAATAATTCCCTCGCTCTGAAAGGATTTGCGGCGCATCTCGAAACCTCACTCGGCTCCGATGTATTCGCGCACGCCAACGCCGTTCTGAATGGCGATGGCGTGCGCGCTCTGGCCATCCTCCGCTGAGGCATCTCTCGATTGGCGGCTCGACCACCGTAATAGCCAGTCGCACAGCCGCAGGCGTGTGAATCGTTACGACCGATCAACACCGAGACTGTCTCGCACGCAGCGCGTAACATCGGCGGATGGCGAACCGAACTGAATTGGCTGCAATGTGTCGATGACGATGCGCTGCATTTCGCAATCAACACCGGCGTGGATGGCAGTCCATGCCGATTGAGTACGCGCGACGATTGACCGGGCGGCAGCGCAGCGTCCGCGCGAACCGCCATCTCGGCGTGGCACTCGCGTTTATCGCCGGCGCGATCAACGCCGGCGGCTTTCTCGCGGTCAAGCAATACACATCGCACATGACCGGCATTCTGTCGGCGATGACCGATGATCTCGCGCTCGGCGCTTACGATTTTGCGCTGGCCGGCGCGGGTGCGCTGCTGTCATTCCTGCTCGGCGCGGCAACCTCGGCGGTGATGGTCAACTACGCGCGCCGACATCAATTGCAAGGCGAATACGCGTTTCCACTGCTGCTGGAAGCCTTGTTGTTGCTTGGCTTCGGCGTGCTCGGCGCGCGGCTCTCGACGATCAACGGCTTGTTCGTTCCGCTCACCGTGATGCTGTTGTGCTTCATCATGGGATTGCAGAACGCGGTAATCACCAAGGTATCGGCGATGGAAATCCGCACCACCCATGTCACCGGCATGATCACCGATATCGGCATCGAACTCGGCAAACTTTTCTACTGGAACGGCACGCATTCGGCACAGCAGCCGCGCGTTCTGGCGAACCGCGATCGCCTCGGTTTTCTGAGTGTGATGGTGAGCGCGTTTTTTCTCGGCGGCATCACCGGCGCGTTCGGGTTTCGCGATCTCGGATATCTGTCGACCGTGCCACTTGCACTGATCCTGATTGCGCTCGCTGTTGTGCCTGCGGTTGATGATTTTATGCGGCTCATGCGGCATGGCGGACAACGTTAGATAAATACCGTGCTTGGCCTAGATCTGACGTTTGGGTTCACTTGCGGAATTCACCGTGCCGAGTAACGCACATCGCTTTCGTGGATGGCTTGCGCGCGAAGATGCATCGCAGATGCATCGCAATCGCTTCACCTTGGATGGAGAGAAGAAAGCGGAAACGGCTTTTACTACATCATCAAAGCCCGAGCTAAGCGGCGGCGTAGCCGTCCGCCTTGACCGAAATGTTAGGGGGCGGGCTTATGCGAGCAGGTTCGTATCACACTGCGCAAGCGCGCAACGTGGGCGGGACTTGCTTGACAGCTTGCCGCAAGGTCAGGAACGAATGCCTTCATCCCACCAAACACAGCCTCTGCCAAGTCCCCGTAGTGGACAGGTAGATGTTTGCCACCCTCAAGGCTCTTTGTGAAAGAGATGAAATGTTGGATGTGGGGCGCTGATTTGTCGCCCGTGTAGTACTGGAAGTGCCGCGCTTTCCCCGCATTGGACAGGTCCGACTCAGAAGAAAAAGTGTGCAGTACCGCGCAGCGAGCGCTCCAAAGATCCATTTCATTGAACTCTAAGCCGGGATAATCAAGCACGTACTTTTTCACCCACTCTTTGAAGGATGCCCCCGTTGCGGTGGTTTGTTGAGAAGGCGCGCCAAGAAGGCCGCATGTATCTATCGTGGAATAGATAATCACGAGCGAGTGAGGTAGCAAGTCCTCTCGGAACAGGGTGCCTATCGCCTTGGTGGTTGTGAGGAAGTACCCCTCGATCATCTGGTTCGTTATCTGTGACATCACACCTGCCCCTAACTATTATTCGGTTTTAAATCGCCCTCCAATTCCGCAGCCTAAGATGCAGTTTCCACGGGGCCTGCAGGAAAATTCCTGCACAAGTTCACTGGTTATTGCCGTTTTTTTGCATAACCATGCAGCGTAATCCCGTCGTGTTTTATTCGAGTGGAAGCTGCAATGGCATCGTGGCATACCATACAAAATGCGGCAACAGAAATACGGCGCGAAGGCGCCGCAGATTTCACGAAACAGCATGCAGTCACGACACGGCGAAATCATTTCAAACTCACCGCGAGCATTGTGCTTCCCGCGTCAGGCAGCAACCGACCTGCTTGACGTTGCCGGCACCGTCATTGCCGTACGCCGCGATTGGTCACGCAGAAATCGTCTTGTTCGTGCTCCAAAAAACAGGCTAGCATTTGAAGCGGAATCCGATCATCGGATCGGCGGTCGACGTATGCAAAAAATCCGCAGCCAAGCCATCCGCCACGCGCGAAAACATCACGCCCGCGTACGCATCAAAACGCTTGGCGAAACGGTAGTCGAGCGCCAGTGAATACGCGTCCAACGCGCCGCTGCAGGTAGCGGCGCTTTATTGCATCAGCCGCTAGAAATAAATCTGCGCGCGCAGTTCGAAAATTCGCGGGTCGAGCGACAGGTTGCCTTTCTCGCTAGTAGCGCGGATGTAGTTGGCCTGGAACTTGAAATGCTGGGTCAGGTACCAGTTGGCGCCGAGGGTCCAGTCGTGTTCCTTGCCGCCGAGGATCTTGCCGTCGTTGAGATCGAGTTCGCTGTAGCGCACCAGCAGTTCCCACGCGCCCCACGCGCCGTTCGGCTTGATGTTGCCGACGTTGCCGTTGCTGTACGGGCGTGATTCACCGGTGAGTACCCAGCTGCCGAACACGTAGAATCCATCGGCGCTGTAGTTCGGATTACCATCGTAACGCGTGATGTTTTCGCGCAGGAGTTCGCCCTGCACCGATAGTGGTCCGCCGATCCAGAGACCTTCGAGTCCGCCGCGATTGATGTGGTCGACTTTCGCGAGCGTGCCGCTATCGATCAGGCGAATTGGCGTGAGTCCGGTTTCCGGCGGCGACACGATGCGTCCGCTCGCTGCATGCACAATACCGCGACCATCTGTGGTGCTGTCGCGATCCTCGCGTGAGCCAGAAATTCCAAGATGGATGATATCGCCGTCCTGCTTGCGCGGCGTCCACGCGGCGCGCGCGCCGATCGTGGTGCCATCGTTGTCGCCGAGCAGATCCTGGCCAAAGTAATAACCGGCATTGAGAATGTAGCTCTGTCGCTCGAAGGCCCAGTCGATACCGGTGCGGCGACTTTCGTATATCGCCTGCGATGGCAACGCGAGCTCCAGAAACGTATCGGCCTTGGTGCCGGTGTTGCCTTCGAACGATAGCGGCGTCTTCGAATAACCGACGCGAAACGCGCCGTAATCTTCGCCGAGAAACGCCTTCGATTGTACACGCAGGAACACGTCGAGCCAGGTTCTGCCCTGATATTCGAAGTCGACGATAGCGTCATACACGCCTTTCTTTTTCAGCGTAATGCCGAGTTCCTTGCGCCGGTTGGTCGCAGAATCCTCGAATCGATGGGTGCCGTTGGCCAGCGTGTCGTTGCTGAAATCGTTGATGTCGAATCGATACACGCCGGTCAGGCCGATATCGGTGCCGTCGCCGAAGGTGTAATGCGTCGGCCAGTCATTGATGTCATACGCCTGCGCCGATAATGCAATAGCACCGAGCACCAACGCGACGGCGAGTTTCGAATAACGCAACATGGTGATATCCCCATTCCAATAGTGCATGGATATTCCGTCGCCGCGCCGCTGGCGGGGAAATGAAACATCGTTGTAACCATATTCCGCGAGCGCAAGCCCACAGCGGATGGCAGCGATATGTTTATTAGAACATATCGCTGCGAGAGCAATCGGTTTTGTGCTGCGACGTTGCAGACTGAGCTGAAAATTTCGGGCGTGGCGTTGCTGCGGGAGCAAGAACATCCGCCCAAGATGCAGCCATCGGGCGAATCCCTGCGCTAGATTTCGATGCGCGTGCCGATCTCGACAAGTCGATTGATCGGGATCTCAAAATACGTCGTGGCACGCTGCGAATTGCGCGCGAGGAAAGCGAACAACTTGTCGAATACGGGCAACATGCCTGGACGATCGCTGCTTATCACAGTCTGCCGACTGACAAAAAAAGTCACGTTCATCGGATCGAAATGCAGGTCGGAGAAATCGTGTGCCAGCAACCGTTGCGGAACATCCGGCTGCTCGGCAAAACCGAAATACACGACAGCGCGATAAAATCCGGCGCCGATATATTCGATGTGCAGCTGTTCGTCTGGTGCGACTTCAGGCGTATCGAGCACTTCGGTAGTCAGCACGATATTCTGCTCGTGCAAAATCTTGTTGTGCTTGAGATTGTGCAGCAACGCCTGCGGTACGCGCTGGGTAGTGACGGTGAGAAAAATCGCAAGCCCGGCCACACGTATGGGCGGATGTTCGGTGACCGCAGTGATGAACGCATCAAGCGGCATGCCTTCCCGGTTGAGCTTGCGCAGCATCAAATCGCGACCGCACCGCCAGGTCAGCATCAGGGTGAAGCACGCGATGCCGAGCACCAACGGGAACCAGCCACCACTCTCGATCTTGATCGCATTGGCTATGAAAAACGCGAGATCGATGCCAATGAAAACCAGCGCGAATACAAAGACAGAGAGCATGCTCCAGCGCCACAAGCGTCGCGCCACCACCAGCACCAACAAAGTGGAAATCAACATGGTGCCACTCACCGCAACACCGAACGCGGCGGCAAGGTTATCCGATGATTGAAACCCCAGCACCACCGCAATCACCAGCAGCAATAAAATTCCATTCACCGCTGGCAGATAAACCTGGCCGCGAATCTGCGACGAGGTATGCCGTATATCCAGCCGCGGCAGATAACCCAGTTGCACCGCCTCGCGCACCATCGAGAACGCGCCGGAAATAACCGCCTGCGAAGCAATCACCGTCGCCGCACACGCTAGCCCGACCATCGGATACAACAGGTAGCTCGGCACGAGATGGTAAAACGGCGCGCTGGCCAGGGTTGGATCACCGAGCAGCAGCGCGCCCTGGCCGAAGTAGTTCAACAACAGCGCCGGCAGGGTCAACGCAAACCACGCGAAGCGGATTGGACGCACGCCAAAATGCCCCATGTCGGCGTACAGCGCTTCGACGCCAGTGAGCACCAGCACCACGGCGCCGAGCGACGAAAATCCGGCAAATCCATTGCGCCACAGATACGCGATGGCATGATAAGGATTGGCAGCAGCAAGCACGCCGGGCGCGTGCGTAATCGCGATACCGCCGAGTGCCGCGATCACCAGCAGCCACAGCGTCATGACCGGGCCGAACAACAGCCCGACACGAGCCGTGCCAGCGCGCTGCAGCGCGAACAGCGCAACAATGATGACGAGAGTCAGCGGAATGATCGCCGGCTTGAATGCGGGTGTGGCCACTTCGAGCCCTTCGATCGCGGACAACACCGATATCGCGGGGGTGATGACACTGTCGCCGAAAAACAAAGCGACGCCGATCAGGCCGAGCGTGACGACGATTTTTTTCCAGCGTGTATTTTCTCGAACCGCTTGTCGTGCCAGCGCCAGCAAAGCCATGCTGCCGCCTTCGCCGTGATTGTCGGCGCGCATGATGAAAACGATGTACTTGATCGATACCAGCAGGATCAGCGACCACACCGTCAGCGACAG
>JAYVTP010000450.1:0-16572 GCA_043788685.1 Pseudolysobacter sp.
GCGGAATCCGGCCCCGGCCAGAGCGTCTTGCCGCTCGCGCCGAGGATCAGGGTTTCGTGTCCGGCGCGTCGCTCCTCGCCCTTGGCCACGCCGACGATCATCACGCCCTCGACGCCGAGATCGCTCAACACATCGCAGGCCTGCTTCACTTGCCCCTTGCCGCCGTCGATCAGCAGGATGTCCGGCAGCACACCCTCGCCCGCCTGCAAGCGTTTGTAGCGCCGCTCCAGCGCCTGATGCATGGCGGCGTAATCATCGCCCGGCGTGATGCCGCTGATGTTGAAACGTCGGTACTGCGATTTCTCCGCACCATCCGGCCCGAATACCACACATGATGCGACGGTCGCCTCGCCCATCGTGTGGCTGATGTCGAAACATTCGAGCCGCTGCGGCGTTTCGTCGAGGCCGAGCAATTCGCGCAGCGCTTCGAAACGTTCGCGCATGGTCTGGTTGCTGGCAACGTGCGCGGCGAGCGCGGCGTCCGCGTTTTTCTGCGCGAGTTCGAGAAAGCGCGCGCGTTCGGCGCGCACGCTGGATTTGATTTCGACCACATGCGCCGAATTTTCGGTCAGCACTTCGGCAAGCAGCGCCGCGTCATCGAACACATGGCTGACGATCAGCTCATGCGGCACCGGCTTGTCGAGATAATACTGCGCAATGAAACTCCCGAGCACATCGCCCGCGCTGGCATCCATCGGCAGACGCGGAAAAAACGCGCGCGATCCGAGACTGGTGCCGCTGCGAAAATACAGCACGGTGACACACGCCACGCCAGAGACAATCGCACACGCCAGCACATCCATGTCGGCGCTCGCGCCCTGCACGTAATGCCGCGCCTGCAACTGCTTGAGCAAGCCGACCTGATCGCGCAAACGCGCAGCGCGTTCAAACTCGAGTTCGCTGCTGGCCTGCTCCATCGCCTTGCTGAGCTCCTCGGTGACGACGGTACTTTTGCCTTCGAGAAACATCGAGGCGTAACGCACGCTGGCCTGGTAATCGACCGGCTCGATCAGCGCCACGCACGGCGCGCTGCAGCGCTTGATCTGGTATTGCAGGCACGGTCGCGAACGGTTGCGAAAATAACTGTCCTCGCATTGCCGCACCTGGAAAATCTTCTGCATCAGATTCAGGCTTTCGCGCACGGCGTAAGTGCTCGGATACGGCCCGAAATATCGCCCCTTGCCGCTGCGCGCGCCGCGATGAAAACCCATGCGCGGGTAATCTTCACCGGCCGAAAGATAGATGTATGGAAAACTCTTGTCGTCGCGCAGCAGGATGTTGTAGCGCGGTTTCAGCGACTTGATGAGCTGACTTTCGAGCAGCAGTGCCTCGCCTTCGGTGCGCGTGAGCGTGACTTCCGCATGCGCGATCTGCGCCACCATCGCGGCGATGCGCGGCTCCATGCGTGGCTTGAGAAAATAACTGCCGACGCGCTTTTTGAGGTTGCCGGCCTTGCCCACATACAGCAGCTCGCCAGCGGCATCGAAATAACGATACACGCCTGGCGAGGCCGCCAGTGTGCGCACGAATTCCTTGCCATCGAAAGCATCGCGGACACGTTCGATCATGGCGATTTTTTCGCTGTCGAAATCCGCTCAGACATGCGCAGATGATGCCTTTCTCAAGCGCTCGATCAACTCACTTATGCCGCGCTCAGCCAGATCGACAACATGTTCGAAATCCGAGGTCTTGCCGTAATACGGATCAGGCACTTCATGCGGCTGTATGATGCCGGAAAACGGCAAGAACAATTCCAGCTTGTGCGAAAACTGTGGTGGACAGCGCTTCATCAGCGTTGTGAGATTGACCCGATCCATCGCCAGCAAATGATCGAAGTCGGCGAAATCCGCATGACGCACCTGTCGCGCGCGATGGCTGCTCAACGCATAACCACGCGCTCGTGCGATTGCGATGCTGCGCGCATCGGCCACACCACCCTCATGATAATTTTCGGTACCTGCGGAAGCCATGTCGACATCCAGATTCGCTTGCGCGAAATGCACGCGCGCGACCGCTTCGATCGTCGGCGAACGACAAATGTTTCCCATGCAGAAAAATAATATGCCGCTCATGCGCGGTTCGCGTCTGCAGATTCAAGCACGCGCCGCACGCGCGCGAGATCTTCTTCGGTATCCACGCCAGCCGGAAACGGTTCCGGCGCAATGCGCACCTGGATGCGTTCGCCGTGTTCAAGCGCACGCAATTGCTCCAGTGCTTCAGCCTGCTCCAGCGGGGTTGGTCCCAGCGCGGCGAAACGGCGCAGAAATCCAGCACGATACGCGTAGATGCCGATATGCCGCAGAAACGGCACCGCCGCCGGCAATACATCGCGTTTCAGCGCAAACGCATCGCGTGCATACGGCAACGGCGCGCGGCTGAAATACAGCGCGTAGCCATGCGTATCGCACACGACCTTGACGCAATTCGGATCAAATAATTCGTGCGCGCTGGCGATCGGTGTCGCCAGCGTCGCCATCGGCGCATCGCTCCTCGCCAGCGCTTCGGCGACGGCGCGGATTCCACTCACCGGCGCGAGCGGTTCATCGCCTTGCAGGTTCACCACGATCGTGTCGTCGCGCCACGCCAGTTGCTCGGCGCACTCGGCCAGCCGATCGCTGCCCGAAGCATGATCGGCGCGCGTCATGCACACTTGCACGTCATGATCGCGCAACTCGGCGGCAATGCGCACATCGTCGGTGGCAATGATCACGCTGCTCGCCCCCGCCGCGAGCGCCCGCCGTGCGACGTGCACGATCATCGGCGCATCGCCAATCTGCCGCAGCGGCTTGCCGGGCAAGCGCGTCGACGCATAACGCGCGGGAATTGCGACTATAAACGGGGCAGTACCACTCATTCGCGTTGGCAGTTTTCGGACATTCGCGCAGACTACTGAATAATCGCAACCGCGACTACAACCGACAGAACATGAAGGCAAAACGCGAATCCACAAGCACTACCATCGCGAGTTAAAATGTATGTCTTCCTTTATCCCTTATCATCACTGTGAGCGCTGCCACAAACCCAACTACTGAAACGCCGCGCCCACGCCCCGCGCTGTGCGCGACCTTGCTGATGACCGCGAGCGCGCTGATGTTCGGCGTGATGGCAGTGGTGATCCGTCTTGCTTCCGAGCATATGCACGCGTTCGAGATCGGATTTTTCCGCAGCTTTTTCGGCCTGATCTTCGCGTTGCCGTTACTGATCAAACCCGGACTGCGCCTGTTGCATACGCAACGTTTCAGTCTGTATCTGCTGCGCAGCCTGTTCGGCACGGTCTCGATGTTATGCAGTTTCTGGGCGCTATCACACCTGCCGCTGGCGCAGGCGATTTCGATCTCGTACTCCACGCCGCTGTTCGTCACGATTGGCGCCGTGCTGATGCTCGGCGAAGTCGTGCGGCTGCGGCGCTGGAGCGCCGTGATCATCGGTTTTATCGGCGTGCTGGTGATCCTGCGTCCGCACAGCAGCGACTTTTCGCCGGCGATGCTGATCGCGTTGCTGTCCGCCGCACTCGCCGCCGGTTCATACATCAGCATCAAGTTTCTGTCGCGCACCGAGCCGCCTGATGCGGTGGTGATCTATATGACTCTGATCATGACGCCGCTGTCGTTATTGCCAGCGCTGCTCGACTGGAGCTGGCCGAGCGCGACAGGCTGGTTGTGGCTGGCGCTGATCGGTTTTCTCGGCACGGCCGCGCAAGTGTGCATGACCCGCGCTTATCAGCTCGGTGATGTTTCAGCGCTGGTGCCGATAAATTTTCTGCAGCTACCGGTGGTGGTGATTCTGGCCGGTGGCTTGTTCGGCGAAAAACTCGATCTGACCACGGCGTGTGGCGCCGCCGTGATCATCGGTGCGAATTTATATATCGCACGCCGCGAGGTGCTGCTGGCACGCCAGGTCACCATCGATCCGCAGGCCGCGATCGCCGAAAGCGCACCGCGCTAATCCTCAGCTTGCGTTCGCTCGCGCAAACTTGCGCGCGACATAATCCTCGACCACGCCGACAAACTCCTGCGCGATGTGGTCGCCGCGCAAGGTCATCGCCTTCACGCCGTCGATGAACACCGGCGCGGCCGGCGCCTCGCCGGTGCCGGGCAATGAAATGCCTATGTTGGCGTGTTTGCTTTCGCCGGGGCCGTTGACGATGCAGCCCATCACCGCCAGCGTGAGGTTCTCCACACCATCGTATTGCAGACGCCATTCCGGCATCTTCTCGCGCACATGGCTCTGAATGGTCTGCGCGAGTTCCTGGAAAAATACGCTCGTGGTGCGGCCACAACCCGGGCATGCCGTGACCAACGGCGTGAACGCGCGCAGACCGATCGTCTGCAGCAACTCCTGCGCCACAATCACTTCACGTGTGCGTGATTCGTTTGGCTCGGGCGTGAGTGAAATTCGAATCGTGTCGCCGATGCCTTCCTGCAGCAGCACGGCGAGCGCTGCGCTCGACGCGACAATACCTTTCGAGCCCATGCCGGCTTCGGTCAGGCCGAGATGCAGCGCGTAATCGCAACGCGCAGCCAGGTCGCGGTACACGGCGATGAGTTCCTGCACGCCGGAAACCTTGCACGACAGAATGATCTGGTCGCGGTGCATGCCGAGTTCTTCGGCGCGCTCAGCTGAATCCAGCGCCGAGCGGATCAGCGCCTCGCGCATCACCCGACCCGCATCCCACGGTTCGGTGCGCAGATGATTTTCGTCCATCATGCGCGCGAGCAAATCTTGGTCGAGGCTGCCCCAGTTCGCGCCAATGCGCACTGGTTTTTTGTATTTGAGGGCAAACTCGATGATCGTCGAGAACTGCGTATCACGCTTGCGCCCGAAACCGACATTGCCAGGATTGATGCGATATTTCGCCAGCGCTTCGGCGCAGGCCGGTTCGGCGCTCAGCAACTGATGGCCGTTATAATGAAAATCGCCGATCAGCGGCACGCTCACACCCATCATGTCGAGGCGTTCGCGAATCTTCGGCACAGCGGCAGCGGCTCCGGCGGTATTAACCGTCAGGCGCACGAGTTCCGAACCGACCCGCGCGAGTTCGGCCACCTGTTTGGTGGTGCCGATCACGTCGGCGGTATCGGTATTGGTCATGGATTGCACCACGACCGGGGCGGCGTCACCGACACGAATCGCGCCGACCCGCACGGCCACACTGGAGCGCCGCGACATCGGTCGCGCGGCGAGAAGATTTTCACTCATGCAAATTCAGTCACTGGCAGCTACGGCTCAAGCGATGGAGTTTAATTCATCAAGCCCGGCGGCGCTAAGTTCGGCCGGCTCCGACGCGATAGGCGGATTCCAGGCGAAACGCAAATACGTGCCGGTGTCGTTGATCACGTCGAGATCGGTGATCACCTCGACCTGGGCTTCGGGTTTTTCGTCGTAGATATCCAGCGGCACCGTCAGCTCGACGCGCTCCAGATGACGCTCCAGCAACGGCGGTGTGAGCACGGTGGCGGGCAAGCTGTCTTCGCCGAGCGGATCAAGCAACAACGCGCGCATCGGCGGTCGCAGGTGGCGTTCGTCATCGTAGCTGCGCAGACTCGCGGGTTTGGCGCGGCGCGCCAGCAATTCGATACCCGCTTCCACCGACGAATCGGCATGGATGCGCAACCAACGCATCACCCCGACCATCCAGTCTTGCGCTTCATCGGCCAGCGCGGCGGGCGCGAGTATGACGAGCTCGCCGATGCGCGCGCGCAAGTTTTCCGTGGCCGGCCAGATCACGCGATAACCACCGAGGCTCTGATCGAGCACGGTAGCGCAGAGGCGTCGCACCGCCGGATTATCGGTCGCGCTGTTGACCCACGGTGCCGCATCTTCGCGGTCGGTCATCGAAATCGAGGTTTCGGCCATGGTCTGCAGGAAACTCTCGAAACCGCGATTGCCGGCCAGTACAAAATGCGCCGCGTGCAGACCGAGAATGGTGTCAAGTTTGTAACCCGCAACCAGACGTTGATGCACGCGCGTGCGGACGTCATACCATGCATGCATCATCGAGCGCACCAGCGTGACATCGACGTTGAAATCAGGTGCGCCCTTGATGTGATAAGACAGCGTGCGCAGGTTCGCCGGCAATTTGCCGATCTCGGCATGCAGGCGTTTTTCGAGCTCGTCGTAATGAAACGACCATTCATGCGCTTCCGGGCTGCTGCGCTCCTGCTGCAGATAACCGGGCCCGTTGTCACCATTCATGTCGACACCGAGCCCGCCTGGAATCGTCGCATCGCGCTGCAGCGAACAATGTGGCGCCCACGCGCGCGCGAGTTGAAACGCGACGATATTTTCTTTCTGCGTGAGTCGATACGGATTATTCAGTGCGAGCAGCAGGCATTGCAGATACGCGTGCCGCGCATTCAGCTGACCGCCGCCAGGCAACGGATCATCGAGCATGCGTTCGGTCTGACCACTTTCGTCGAGGAACAGAAACACCCGGTGCAACATGCGCCAGACGCCCGGCGCCGGCGCCAGATAAAGCAAATACGCGCGCGCCAATTGCATGCCGATATGCTGCAACGCGCGCGCGCCGGCCAGCGCCACCGACTTGCCTTTCATGAACGGCACATCACCCGACGGCGCGCAAAAATCGTACAGCGCCACGACGTAGGCGACCGACATTTCGTGCTGCAGATCCTGCGCCACATCCATCGATTGGCGCTTCACCGACGGCAACGGAAAGCTGTCGCCACGCGCACGCACATCGAGCACGCTTTGCAATTGCGTCAGCGGCGCGCGCAGCAATTCGAGCGATTCCAGCCGTGCCGCCGGTTCAAGCCGTTGTTTGTTCATGTCGCGCAGCGCATCGAGCAATTGGCGTGCGCACAAATCGGCGTTGGTCAGCGGCAGATGCGTGATCCAGCTGCGCACCGACTTCGGATCGCCCGCGAACTTGGCCACATGAACTCGGGTGCGCTCGGGAACAAACGCCACCAGTCGCAGAAATATGTCGCTCATCGTGGAAAGTCTCCGATTGCCCGAATGCGGTGATCTGGCTAGCTTAGCAATACTTGCAGCGCTTTCCATGTTTGTGCCGGAAAATCTGCCTCGGCGCCAATCCGCAGCCATGGTAGCGCAATCGAAGGCAGCTTTTGCTGCGTTCGGGACTCGCGACCCGGGTATCATTGTCGCCGCGCAGTCTCCAGCCACGGCCGACAACTTCGTGCATGAATTCGATTCGCAACCCCGAGCCACCTGACACCGGTTTGATCGAACCCGATTTTATCGGGCCTAGTTTTATCAGGCCAGATTTTATCGGGCCGGATTTTATCGGGCGATGGGCAGTGCGCTATTTTGTATTCGCGGCACTCGCCTACGTAATTCTGGGCGTGATCGCGATGCTCGTGCTGTCGCCACGCGTGCCGTACGCTGATGCGTGGCAGCACTATGCGCGCCTGCTTTCACAGCCGTTTCCGGCGAGCGTGATCGCCGCCGAAAACGGGCATCCCGAATTGTTCGCGAATCTGCTGCGGCTCGCCAGTTTGCGCTGGTTCGATGGTGATGAGTTGCCGCAAATCTTGATCGGTATGCTACTCGCGCTGAGCAGTCTGGCTGTTTTTCTCCTGCCGCTAAAAGGTGGCTGCGCGCAAGCGCCCGTTACGCGCGCCGCGATCGCCTTGGTACTGGCCTTGGGGATTTTCTGGCTCGGCAATGCGCGTGCATTGCTGCACGATAACGAGAGCCTGCATGTCTACAGCGTGTTGTTGTGTCTGGCGGGCGCCATCGTCTTGTTGCAGGTCGACCGCGAGCAATCGCCGACACAGCGACGGGTGCTTTGTGCGAGTGCGCTGTGTCTGCTCGCAGCATTGAATTTCGGCAGCGGCAGCGCGGCATTCATCGCCGTTTTTGTGCTCCTTTTCGTGCAGCGCGCGCGGCTGTCGTCGTGGCTTGTCGTTGCCACCAGCCTGTTGTTCACACTGCTCATCTACGCGTTGCTGAAAGGCAGCAGCGGCGTACCGCTGAGCCTGCATCCACTCGATCAAAGCGTGCTGGCGTTGCGCACGCTGGCGAGTCCGCTGATCTATCTGTTCTGGCCGTTGGTTGATCCAGTCGCCGCGGCATCGTTGCCGCATTCGCTCGCGCCGATTGGCGGCATCGCTCACGCCTGGACCAGCATTTTTGGTGACGTGCGCCGCAGCGTGTTTCCACAGGCAATTTTCGGCGCGGGTTTTGTATTTGTGTTGCTCAGTGCAACCTGGCGCGCGCGGCAGTATCCGGCGAGCTTTGATGCCATCGGCCAAGTTGGATTCGCACTGGCGTGGTTCGGTCTGGCAGTGGCCGGATTGATCGCACTGACGCGCTTTGGCTATTTCGTCGAATTTCCCGAACAGATTTATGCGCCGCGTTATCTGGCGTGGTCGACGCTGGCGTGGGCGGGTTTGTTGATCGTCTTGCTGAGCCGCCGCGGCGCGGGAAAAATCGTGTTGGCGTCGACCGCGATGGTTTCGCTGGTCGCGCTCGCCGCTGAAGTCGGCATGACGATCACGATGATCCACGCGCGCGACGTCGCCGACGATACCGCGCTCGCCGCCGTCGTCGGCATCTGGCCGGATCGTGACCGTTCCGGCGAAACCGATACCCAAGTCACGCAACAGGCATCAGAACTGATGCGCCCGCTCCACCTCGGCCCATTTGCATGGCGGGAGGCAGCGTTGATCGGCCAAACTACACCAAACAATGCGCGGCCCGTCGAGGTGACGGCACTGGAATTCAGCGAGCCGCACAACGCTATCAATCGCGACGGCGTGCGCATCGAAGCAACCCTCACCGCGCCCGCGTGCCGCGCGAATCACTTGTTGGTGGTCGATCAGGGACGAGTGGTTGGTTTATTGCGACCGCTGGCAACAAATCGTTGGCGCGGCGCGGCGAATGTCCATCCCGGCGCTGCCGGATTCACGATCGTCGCGGTCTGCGATGAATCGGCATCGCCGTGAAATCCGCGCGACCAGGTTTTTCGCCGCCGCGCTGAATCACATTGACGCTGAAGCACGCAACGCTTGCGTAAGCAAGCGCCGATAGACATGTTCGGCGAGCGTGTGCGGGCGATCCAGTTGCATGCGTTGCAGCAGCGGCAGCATTTCCGTCGTCGCCTGTCCATGCACAAGCGCGCGCCAGATCAGGCCCGGCAATCGCGCCGCGCTCTCGGTCTGTTTTTTCAGCAACTGCAAAGCTGGCAGCAGGCGGAGTTCATCCGCCGAAAAATCGCAACCGGAAGGAAACGCAGGGAACAATCCGCGCGCTTTGAACGGTTGCAGCGCGGCACGTAAACGTTGCGGCGAATTCTGGCGCGCGCTGTCAGGCAGATGATAGTCACGCGCCAGCTTGCCAGCGTTTTGCGCGGTCGCGATCAGCGCATCCTGAAAGCGCGAGTCGCAGATCGCAAGCATCGCCTTGATGCAATCTTCATCCGATTTTCCGCGCAGATCGGCGCTGCCGTATTCGCTGACCACGATGTCGCGCAAGTGTCGCGGAATCGTGATGTGGCCGTAGTTCCACAGGATGTTGGATTGCAGCTTGCCGTGACTGCGGCGCGTACTGCGCAACATCAGCACCGAACGCCCATCGTTGAGCGCGTGTGCCATCGCGACGAAGTTGTATTGTCCGCCGACGCCGCTGACCACCTGACCGTTTTCCAGCGCATCGGAAACCGCTGCGCCGAGCAGCGTGTGCATCATGCAGGTATTGAAAAAACGCGCGTCGCGACGCTGCGCCCTCTGCAACATTTCGGCGCCGCCGTATAACTCGTTGACATGCGACACGCGCGTCATCGCGAGGCCGGAAAAATCCTCGCCTTCGAGATCGCGCAGCCACGCGTAGAAATCACTGGAACCGAGATGAAATGCGCCGTGCAGGTAATGCCCACCGCACAATTTTCTGCCGGCCATATTTTTCGCGAGCGAGATACGATCACGCTCGATATTCATATCGGTACCGATCGTTTCGCCATTCGCAAAATGCAGCAGTGCGCCGTCGATCCGGCAATCCGGTGGCAGCAATCCGAAGCGCTGCAGACGCACCAATTCGGCCTGATCGATGTGCGCGGCGGTCGCGCCACATGCCAGCATTCGCTGCAGCGAATCGTCAAGCAAAGTCGCGCCGATCAGGCCGGCATTCAATGCACGCTGCAGCGGCAAATCGTCATACACGCGCCGCTTCAATACGCCGGCCTTGGCCAGCAGCATAAAGCCATCCATGACCATTTCACTGGCGCCGTACAAGCCTTGCGCGAACGGTTCCGTGCCGCCGTATTGCGTTATCAACTGCACCGAATCGCAGGTTTGCAACACGCGCAATGCCGCGCGATATTCGTCGTTCTGCCGATGCCGCAGCACGCTGGCATAGATCAATGCGTCGGATAACGCGCCGATACCAATTTGCAAAGTACCGCCGTCGCGAATCAACGCACTTGCGTGCAGACCGAGCGCAAATTCCGCCTCGTCGACCGGCTCGCGCGGCAACGCAAACAAGTGATGATGGCAGGCCGGATCATCGAGCAGCAGATCGAAAAAATCCGTGTCGACTTGCGCATCACCGCCGAGAAACGGCAGATCCGCATGCACCTGAGCGACCATCAGCGGCCGTGGTTTGCCGGCGGCGGCAATCTTGTCGAGCAGATCGAGCGTCACATCCGGATTGCTGCTGAGGCTGTAAGACACTCCGTTCGGCCCACTGCGACGCGCGACCAGATGCACGATGACATTCACGTCTGCCTCGGCCATCGCGCGCGCGACATGCGTATAGTTGATGCTGGTGTAGTCGCGTTGTACCGCGCTCACGCCAAGCATCGCACCGGACTGCAGATAGAATTCGCTGATTCGCACATTCATCGGCAAGGTATTTGTGTGCAACGCGCGGATGTACGCCAGATCGGGATAATCACTGCCGAAATGCCGATCCAGAAACGGCTGCAGGAAACGCTTTTCCAGATCCGAACCGGGTACCGGTCGCGCCAGCGACAACGCCGTGTAGATGTGCAGCGTCAGGCGCGGATCGTTGGCGGCGCGCGCATACAAGGCGTTCAGCAAATGATTGGATTTGCCCAGGCCTAGCGGCGTGGCCAGCGCCAGCGACGACGTGCCGATGCGTTCCAGCAGTCGCGCGACACATGGCTCGAGTTGTTGAAAATATTCCGGCACGCGGCGCCCTCTGCAAAATCGGATCGCGACCATGATCGCAGATCGTCGGCGTGCGATGTACCGCCACTTGTTATATCGTGCTGCCGATGCGTGAATCCGCCGCGCCGGGGAATATCCGATGAACATCAGCCACACCGATCTGATCGAGAGTTTTTACCAGGCGCTACAGCGCCGCGATGGCGCAGCGATGACGCGTTGTTACCATGCCGACGCGCATTTTCGCGATCCGGTTTTCGATCTGCGCGGCGCTGACGTCGGCGCTATGTGGCGCATGCTGACCACGCGCGGCAAGGATCTCGAAGTGACCTACGACAGCGTGCGCGTCGATGACGACTCTGGCAGCGCCAACTGGCAGGCGCGTTACACGTTTTTCGGCAGTGGGCGCCGCGTGCTAAATATGATTTCCGCACGTTTCCGGTTTCGCGACGGTTTGATCGTCGAGCACAACGACAGCTTCGACCTGTGGCGCTGGAGCCGCATGGCGCTCGGCATTTCCGGCCTGCTGCTGGGCTGGTCGCCGATGTTGCAGAACACGATCCGCCAACGTGGCGCGGCCGGTCTTGCGCAATTCATCGCTGCGGAAAAATCGACAGTCCAATAACCACGCGATAATTCCGGCGCAGATTTCATGTCTGCGCGGCGATCCTTTACAGTGCCGGCATGTCGAAATCTTTGCCCATTTCTCTAACCATCGCCGAGCGTGAAATCCTCACACCGATGTTGCTCAACCGGCATGTGCGCGATCTGCTCGAGGATACCTTTGCATTGATCTGGATCGAAGGCGAACTCTCGAATTTCGCGCGTCCTGCCTCCGGCCATTTGTACTTCACCTTGAAAGATCCGAGCGCCCAGGTGCGCTGCGCGATGTTCAAGCCGAAGAGCACCTACCTGCGTTTTCGTCCGGTCGATGGCATGCGTGTGCTGGCGCGTGCGCGCGTGAGCCTGTATGAAGGGCGCGGCGAATATCAGCTGCTGGTCGAGCATCTCGAAGAAGCCGGCGAAGGCGCGCTGCAACGCGAGTTCGAGCAGCTCAAGGCTCGCCTCGATGCGGAGGGTCTGTTTGCCGCCGAGCACAAAAAGCCGCTGCCGTTATTACCGCGTCGCATTGGCGTGATCACCTCGCCGACTGGTGCCGCGATTCGCGATGTACTCAGCGTGATCGCACGGCGTTTTCCGCTCGCGCAAATCGAAATTCTGCCGGTGCCGGTGCAAGGCCGCGAGGCGCCACCGGCGATTGTCGCGATGCTGCGCGCGGCCTCTGCGGCAGGCCGGCATGACGTGCTGCTGCTGACGCGCGGCGGCGGTTCGCTGGAAGATTTGTGGGCGTTCAACGATGAAGCCGTGGCCCGCGCGATTCATGCCAGCGTGATCCCGGTGATCGCCGCGATCGGTCACGAAATCGATTTCACGATTGCCGATTTCGTCGCCGACTTGCGCGCCGCGACGCCATCCGCCGCGGCAGAAATGCTGGTGCCGGATGCGCTCGTACTGGCCCGCACTTTGAGCGCACAGCGTGATCGTCTCGCCCGCGATTGGCGCCGTCGCTTCGACACAGTTGCGCAACGCCTCGATCACAATTTTGTGCGTCTGCAAACGTTGCGGCCACAGGCACGACTGCAACAAGGGCATGAACGTCTGCAGCGTTTGTACCAGCAACTGGGCGCAGGCAATGCACGTAACCGGGCGCGCAACGGGATGCGTTTGCAAGCTGTGCGCTTGCGTTTGTCGTTGGCGCATCCCGCACGCCGCGTGGCGCAAAATCAGCAAATCGCGAGCACACTTGCGACACGACTCGGCGCCGCGGCGGTGCGACGCATCGAAGTTCATGCGCGGCATCTGGCGCAACTGGCGCGCACGCTGAATGCGGTCAGTCCGTTGGCGACGCTTGACCGCGGTTACGCAATCTTGATCGATGGCGAACACGGCAACGTTATTCGCTCGGTGACTCAAGCCAGTAACAGCAACGCGATTACCGCACGGCTGCACGATGGTGAATTGATGCTTCGCAAGATCTGAGCGAAAAGGCCGAAATCAGGCCGCAACAAATTCCCGGATTTTTTCCTGCCAGTGCTTTTTTCCCGCCGCCGTCAGGAACGATGCTTCGATCGAATTTGCAGCGAGCTGTGCGATATCGTCAAACGACAAATTCAGGCCGCGCTGCGCGGCCTGAAAGTTCGCAAACATGTAGCCGCCAAAATACGCCGGATCGTCCGAATTGACGGTTACGCACAAGCCACGATCAAGCAAGCGTTTGAGATTGTGATCTTGCATGCGTTCGACCACGCGCAGCTTCACGTTCGACAACGGGCACACCGTCAACGGCATACGTTCTTGCACCAGGCGCCTCACCAGTTCGGGATCTTCCTCGCAGCGCACGCCGTGATCGATACGCGCGACCTTGAGCAGATCCAGCGCCTCGACGATGTAGGCGGGTGGCCCCTCCTCGCCCGCATGTGCCACCGTGAGAAATCCCTCGCTGCGCGCGCGCGAAAACACGGCTTCGAACTTTGCGGGTGGATGACCGCGTTCGGAAGAATCCAGGCCTACTGCCACGATCGCGTCTTTGTACGGCAAAGCCTGCTCCAGCGTACGCAGCGCATCGGCCGCATCGAGATGGCGCAGGAAACACAGAATCAAGCGATGCGTGATGCCGAACTCGCGTTCGCCATCGGCCAGCGCGCGGCGAATACCCGCGATCACCGTGGCGAACGCGATGCCGCGCTCGGTATGCGTCTGCGGATCGAAAAAGATTTCGACATGCACCACGCCATCGGCGTGCACACGCTTGAGATAAGCCATGGTCAGCGCATGGAAATCGTCCTCGTCGCGCAGCACCGCGGTACCGGCATAATACAGATCGAGGAACGATTGCAGATCGTCGAACTGATACGCGTTGCGCAACTCCTCGACACTCGCATATGGCAGTTTGACTCCGTGTTTGTGTGCGAGTGCGAACATCAACTCAGGCTCCAGCGACCCTTCGATATGTAAATGCAGCTCAGCCTTCGGAATGCCGCGCATGAAGGCATCGATGGAGTTTTTAGCGGTCATCTTGATCGTCCGGCAGTTTCGCGCAACTTTGCACACGCAGCTATCAGGCATGCAATTTAGCCGATGAAGCCCTTGCACTCAACGCCAATGTTCAGTACACATTCGCGCACACAAATAATTTTTCAAAGCGCCGCAGTGCCGCGCGCAAGTGAGCAGATCGAATCGGCCGAATTCTTGCAAAGTATACAACGCGAAGAAATGCTCACACGGAAAATCAGTGGCCACAATTCATTCATGTCTGCAGATAAATGGAACACTCCCATGCTCAAGCCCAGCTACCCGTTTTATCTCGCCAACGTCGCGCAAACGCCGAATACCGATCTCGCTGTCACCGACAAATACACCGGTGAAATCGCCACGCGCGTGGCCATGGCAGATGCAAAAACGATCGATGCCGGCATCAGCGCCGCGGTTAGCGCAACAGTGCCGATGCGCGACTTTGCGCCGTACGCGCGACAGACCGTGCTCGAACATTGCGTGCAGCGTTTTCGTGAGCGCGCCGATGAGCTGGCGATGACTTTGTGCATCGAAGCCGGCAAGCCGATCAATGATGCTCGCGGCGAAGTGACGCGCCTGATCGAGACGTTCAAGATCGCCGCTGAAGAAGCCGTGCGCATCAATGGCGAGACCTTGAACCTGCAGATTTCAAAACGCGTGCAAGGTTATCGCGGCTTCACGCGGCGTGTGCCAATTGGCGCGTGTTCGTTTATTTCGCCGTTCAATTTTCCGTTGAATCTGGCCGCGCACAAGATCGCGCCGGCGATTGCCGCGGGTTGCCCGTTCGTGCTGAAACCGGCCAGCCGCACGCCGCTCGGCGCGCTGATCATCGGCGAAGTACTCGCGGAAACGGATCTGCCGAAAGGTGCGTTCTCGATCCTGCCCACGCATCGCGAAGGCGCCGACCTGTTCAGCAGCGATGATCGACTCAAACTATTGTCGTTCACCGGCTCACCCGCGGTCGGCTGGGAACTCAAGGCCCGCGCCGGCAAGAAAAAAGTCGTGCTCGAACTCGGTGGCAACGCCGCGTGTATTGTCGATGCCGATCAGCGCGAACATCTCGACCATGTCATTGAGCGACTGATTTTCGGCGCGTTCTATCAGTCCGGCCAAAGCTGCATCGGCGTGCAACGCATTCTTGTCCATGCGTCGCTGTACGACGAAGTACGCGAGCGGTTTGTCGCCGCCACGAAAAAGCTGAAATCCGGCGATCCGAAAGACCCGGAAGTTTTTATCGGCCCGATGATCGACGAGAAGGAAGCGCAGCGACTCGATGGCTGGATTCAGGAAGCCTTGGCCGCTGGCGCGAAACTGTTGTGCGGCGGAAAACGCACCGGCGCGATGCTCGAAGCGACCGTGCTAGAACACGTCGATCCGCACCAGAAAGTCAGTTGCATGGAAGCGTTCGGCCCGGTCGCGCTGCTGCAGAAATTCGACGATTTCGACGCGGCACTACGCATCGTCAACGCCAGTGAATTCGGCCTGCAGGCAGGGATATTCACCAACGATATTCACAAATCCTTGCGCGCGTGGGACGAGCTCGAAGTCGGCGGCGTGATCATCAATGACGTGCCGAGCTGGCGTGTCGACAACATGCCGTACGGCGGCGTCAAAGACTCCGGCCTTGGTCGCGAAGGCATTCGTTATGCAATCGAAGACATGAGCGAAATTCGGCTGATGGTCGTGCGCGATCGTTGATTTCGTTTCGCTCGACGAGATATTCGTGAAGCGGGCCGGCCCACCGCGCCACACGTTTTGCCAACCTTTGTCAGGCATCCTGTGGTCAACTGGGTTGCACCAATCGCTGAGAGTCGCAAATCCCATGTCATCCGCCGCACATGTTGAACCTCTCGCAAATTCGCAAAATCTGCGCAGGTGCAGTCGTATCTGGTTGGGTGTCTTGTCGCTGCTCGCGGCAGTCGTGTTCTTGCATGCGCACGCGAATCCGTCGGCATCAATTCAGCCGCGCACCAGCCACGGCGGCAGCGTAACCTGGCATTTGAACCACGGCGTGCTCGACCCGCTCGGTATCCAAATCAGCGCGGTTGCGAATAACTTGCCGCAACGCGATTCGCGCAAAAAAAGCAGCTACCAGCATCTGCAATTCTCAGCGCTCGATCCCGATGCGCTGCAGTTGAATATCGCCAATGGCCTGCCACGTGCGTTGACCGGCGGGCAGCTCAGTTACCAAGGCGGAATGATGCTGCAATTTCCGGGCGGCCAGGCCGATCTGCACGCGTTCGCGCTGCGACCACGCGTCGCCGCAGCGCCGTTCGCGCTGGATATCGTCGATCGCCAGGGGCATGTCTGGTTTGTGCTTGATCATGGCCATTATCTGATCGAAGACGACGGTCGCTCGCTCGCCCTGCGTTACATGAATATGCGCCTGTCG
>JAYVTP010000451.1:0-4916 GCA_043788685.1 Pseudolysobacter sp.
AGCAAGATCTTCACGAGGCCCACGATCGAAACCGCCCACACAACGGTGCGCAGATACGGAATTCCCGCCGCATAAATCGGCACGAACGCCACACGCGCCCAGAAATACAACTGCGCGCCGAGTGCGGTGCTCGCATTCGTGTGCTGCGTGATGATCACGACGAGCACCACGACGGCAAAAAACGGAAACGTCTCGAGAAAATTCCGCGACGCTCGATCCATACGCGCGGCCACACCGGTCAGCGGCGGCGGAATGCCATCGCGCGCACCGACGTTCCAGCCGAGTCCGCGTTGCTGCGTTCCCAGTGCCGCGGCGATAGCGACGACGACCAATCCCAGTACCACGCTCCACACCAGCATTTGCAGTTCGATTGCCATGATTCCTCCAATTCGGATGATTGAACAGTTTCAGGATTTTGCAAAAACATTATTACGACCAAAATCGTGGTCACAGACTGCTGCAAAGTCGACGGTCTGACAAGGGCGGTTGCAAGATGACTCGCGACTGGCGAAGTCGCCGGTTGCGGCCTGCAAGCGACATAAATATGCTTCAATGCAGCGAATCTATCATCGCTGTCGTTGGCTGTTTTTTTGCGAACGTCCGCCCATCACTGCGAGCAGGAGTTGCCATGATCATCGTCCATCATCTGAACAATTCGCGCTCGCAACGTGTGCTCTGGCTGCTTGAAGAACTCGGGCTGCCGTACGAAATCAAGTTCTACGCGCGCGACAAAAAAACCATGCTGGCGCCACCGGAATTGCTCGCGGTGCATGCGCTGGGCAAGTCGCCGGTGATCACTGATGGCGAGCTGACCATCGCCGAATCCGGTGCGATTATTGAATATCTGGTCGAGCGTTATGGCAACGGCGCGCTGATTCCGGCCACCGGCACGCCGCAGCGTTTGCGCTATCGTTACTGGCTGCATTACGCCGAAGGTTCGCTGATGCCGCCGCTGTTGCTGAAGCTGGTGTTCGACCGCATCGACAAAGGGCCGATGCCGTTTTTCGTGCGCCCGGTGGCAAAAGCGATCGCGGCGCGTGGCAAGCGTTCGTTCATCGAGCCGCAGCTCAAACGGCATCTGGTTTTCATGGAATCCGAACTCGCAAAAAGCATTTGGTTTGCCGGCGATGAAATCAGCGCCGCCGATATCCAGATGAGTTTTCCGCTCGAAGCGGCCGCAGCGCGTGGTGGACTCGATGCGAGTTATCCAAACCTGTCAGCGTTTCTCGCACGCATCCACGCGCGTCCGGCGTATCAGCAGGCGCTGCAGCGTGGCGGTGAATTTTCATTGGGCTGAGCTCTGGCTCGTCATTGACCAGCTTCGCTGGTCAATGACGGCTTTTTTTGCGTTGCCGAAATCCGAGATGCCACGCGGTCAAGCAGCGTACTTCAAACCCGCATACGCGCGCTGTCACGCACGCGACGCCAATAATCCAGCAGGCGTGATGACAACGAACCGGTATCCGCCCTGCTCGCCTCGACGACATGGCGCTTCAGCAGGATCGGCGTCGCGCGCAGTTGTCGATAATGTTCGAGCGCCGCGGCAATACTCCGACGCAGCAGTTCGCGACTGATCGGCTTGGGCAGGAAACGGTAGATCTGGCCCTGGTTGATCAGCTCGATCAGGCTGCGACTATCGCGCAACTGCGTGACCACGATCGTGAGCACATGCGGATTGAAACTCTTGAGGATTTTAAGCGTGCCGGGGATGTCGTCCTTTTGATGGCGCAGCTCGGCGATGACCAGCGTGATTTCGTGCTCGCCGAGAATCTGCAGCGCCTGTTCGACATTACCCGCATGCAGCACTTCGAGCGTTTCCGGCACGAGCTCGCGCAGCAGACGCGATGTCGCGGAATCTTCATCGAGCACGAGCAGTTTCGCGCCGGCGTGCGGCAACGGCGAAACCGGACTGGAGGCGATCAACGCTGGCGACGGCACGCGCGGCGCGGCAAATTCCTGCAGCGCAATCTGCGCCGCCTGCTCGACTACCTCGTGCAGATAACCGGGATCCCACGGCTTTTCGATGAAGCGGAAAATCTCGCCGTCGTTGACCGATGCAACGATCGCCTGCAGGTCGGAGTATCCGGTCAACAGCAGACGCATCGTCTGCGGCGAGGCCTCGCGCACGCGGCGCAACACTTCCACGCCGAGCATCTCGGGCATGCGCTGATCGCTCACGATCACATGCACGGGTTGACGTTTGACGATCGCCACGGCCTCGCTGCCGGAACTTGTCGTCAGCACATGGTAGCGACCGCGAAACAGCATCTTGAGCGAGCGCAGGATGCGTTCTTCGTCGTCGACAAACAGCACGGTGGCGAGCGGATTCGCGCTCATGATTCGCTGGCCTGCGGTTGTTCCGCCGCCGCGCGTTGCGGCAGCGCGACGAGGAAACGCGTGCCCTGCCCCGGCACCGATATGGCACGGATATGGCCGCGATGATCCTGCATGATCTGGTAGCAGATCGACAGGCCCAAACCCGTGCCCTGGCCGATCGGCTTGGTCGTGAAAAACGGATCGAAGATGCGCGGCAACACATCGGTCGGAATACCGCGCCCGTTGTCTTCGACCAGCAGGAATACATGCTTGCCGACCTGCTGCGTGCGCAACACGATCTTGCCGTGGTCGTGCTCGATCGCCTGCGCCGCGTTGGTGATGAGATTGAGCAGCACCTGGTTGATCTGCGCGGGCGAGCATTCGACCTCGGGAATCTCGCCGAAACGGCGCTCGATCGCGACGTTTTTCTTGCGCAGCAGATTGCCGCCGATCTTCAACGCGCTCTCGATGAGTTTGTGCAGGTCGACCTGCTCGATACGCGCCTTGTCGAGTCGGCTGAAGTCCTTGAGGTTGCCGACCAGATCGCCGATCTGGGCGACGCCGAATACGGTGTCGTCGAGCAGCGAGCGCAGATCCTGCAAGGTATCGGCATCGCATAACGCACGTTGTTCTTCGAGCTGCTGCACCAGCGCCTCGAAGATCGGCGCGGGCGGCGGCTCAGGTGCGAGCATCGCATCCACCACCTGCTGATACGAGCCGAGCAGAAGTTGCGCATCGGCAACGATGCCGCGCGTCATCTCGACGTTGTTCTTGATATAGCCGAGCGGCGTGTTGATCTCGTGTGCGAGGCCCGCGACCATCTGGCCGAGCGACGCCATTTTCTCCGACTGGATCAGCTGGCTTTGCGACGAACGCAGGTTGCGATTGACGACCTCGAGATCGCTGGCCTGTTGCGTCAATCGCCCCGCCATCGCGCCGAGCACATCGAGCACCACGCCCATGCCGAGATATTTTCCGCTGGCATCGACGACGATGAAATCGTCGCTGATCGGCTGGCGAATATTTTCGGCGATGAAACGACTGGCCGCATCGACCGTGGTATCGGCACTGATGATCAGCGGCTGGGTATTCATCAATATTGCGATCGGGCGGCGGCCGTGCAGCTCGCGGCCATACGGACGCATGAATACGCGCACCATCAGTTCGAAGCGGCTGATGCTGCCGACCGGCATGCCATCGGCATCGACGATCGGCAGAGACAGCAAACCGCTGTATTCGGGACGCGACAGCGCCTCGCCAACCGCGTTCACCGACAGCTCCGGTGGCAATGCCGCGGTCGGCTTGATCAGATGGCGGATATCATCCGTCACCCGTGTTGGCACGCTGGCAGCAACTGCAATCGCCGCCGGGATGGGAAACAGGGGAACGACGCTGCTCATGCGACCGGATACGACTCTGCGACGACGAAATTTTCCGGTTCGCAGCAACGCCCATTCGGCATTGATGCGCTAGAAAGATCAGCAGTATCGCTGCGCAATATTCCGCGCGTATTACAGATCGTTGTCGCGATCAGACACGGCACTGCGTGATCACAGCGCCGTGGCTTGAATCGGCGGTTTATTGATCGAACGTATCCGCAAAAATCGTATCGCGCGGGCAGTTCGTATTTTCAAATATGCAATGCGCCCATTCCGGATGATCGACGAACGGATTGCGATTGTGCTGGTAGGAATACACCACTTCATCGCGCATCTGTTCGCGCGCATCAGGTAAATCCAGATCGCTCCATGTCAGCAGATCACTCTGCAAACCCATGTACGCGGTCTGGCCGCTCGTGCGCGAATTGATGATGACGATCTGGCTCGCGCTGTCGGTGAGTTCGAGGTTCGGCTCGGTGATGCCCTCGGCATCGACACCACCCTTGTAGCGCACCGCCATGTACATCACGGCGCGTGCGATATCGCCCTTGCGATGATCCCAGATTTCGAAGCGTCCGGTGTTACCGTCGGCGCCGGTGCGGATGTCGAAATCGCCACGCCCGCTGCCGCCACCGAAACCCGCGCCCGCGCCCGCGACCGTCGCATATCCCGTGCAACCCGCGGTCGCGGTGGTTGGACATGCGCTGCTCAGCGCGGCGAGCGGGCGGTTGCCGCGGTTCGAGTTGTAGGTGGTATCGGACAGATACAGCATGTGCGTATCGGTGTACGGCGGATTCGGTTTGGTGACGCCGGCAACGGTGACGCTGTCCTCACCGAAACCGAGCGAGTTCGGCCATGTGTGTTCGCGGTTGTAGGCGCCGGAGCCACCGCTCATCTTGGTGTACGAGGCATCCTTGTAGATATCGAGAATGTTGGCGGTATTGTTCGGATCCTGATCGGCCTGGTTCAACACCACCCAGGTATTCGCGCCGCCCGTGCAGGAATTGTATTGCGCGCTCGTGTAAGGGCACGACGTGTGATCCTTGATGCGATTGTGCAGCCACGCCTTGAGCGCCGGGCCGCTGCTGGTATCCGCGCCCGCGTAATAATCGACCAGATCGGCGGAAGCCATGAAATGCACGATGACGTCGTTCGGCAAAGTCGCTGTATTGTCGGCCTGACTCTGCACCTGGCTTGCGACGATGGTGAGCACACAGGCCT
>JAYVTP010000452.1:0-2775 GCA_043788685.1 Pseudolysobacter sp.
CAGTTGCCGCCAGCGCAACGCGCGAGCGGTTACGCGATGCAGAGTTTTTTCATCGGCATCGGTTCGGTTGTGGCAAGTCTGCTGCCATGGTTTCTCGCGCAACTCGGTATTGCCAACAGCGCCGCGCCGGGGGCGATTCCCGACACCGTCAAGTACGCGTTTTATGCAGGCGCGATCGCGCTGTTCGGTGCGGTCGCATGGACCGTAGTTTCGACCCGCGAATATCCACCCGAGGCACTGGCGGCGTTCGATGCCGCGCCGCGTACGCCGAGTGCTTCGCTGCAACATGCGCGGGTTCGTGTTGCCGGGATGTTGTGGTTGACGGTGGGTGGCGTGGCGCTGGTTGCGGTGTATTTGAGCCGGATCGACAAACAGTTGTATCTGCTCGCTGGCGGCATCCTCGCTTACGGCGTGCTGCAGATAGCGGTGAGTTTCAGTCGCTCGCAAAACATGTTCGCGACGATCGTCGCCGATCTGCAGGCGATGCCAATCACCATGCGACGGCTTGCGGTTGTGCAATTTTTTTCTTGGTTCGCCTTGTTCGCGATGTGGATCTACACCACCAGCGCAGTGACAGAAGTACACTTTGCGACAAAAGATGCTTCGTCGCTTGCCTACAACGAAGGCGCGAATTGGGTCGGGGTGTTGTTCGCCACTTACAACGGCTTCGCTGCACTCGCTGCGATCATCATTCCGTGGATGACACGATGCCTCGGTTTGCGTCTGTCGCATCTGATCAACCTGTGTCTCGGCGGCATCGGCCTGCTGTCGTTTCTGTGGATTCGCGATCCGCATTGGCTGCTGGCCTCGATGGTCGGTGTCGGCATCGCCTGGGCATCAATCCTCTCGCTGCCGTACGCGTTGTTGTCGGACAGCGTGCCGGCCAAAAAAATGGGCGTGTACATGGGCATCTTCAATTTCTTCATCGTGATTCCGCAACTGCTCGCGGCCAGCGTGCTGGGGTTTTTGCTGAAGACTTTTTTTGCCAATGCACCGATCAACGCATTGCTGATCGGTGGCATCAGCCTGATTGTGGCCGGGCTGTGCACGCTGCGTATCAAGGAGATTTGAAATGATTCTGTGCAACCGCGACAAGGCGTTTCGCAAAGGTATCGTAATCGTTATTGTCGGCGCGCTGAGCGCGTGTGCGAACGCGCCGCAACCAGCGAATGGCATTGCCGTACCAGCCGCCGATGTGTTTTACGGCACGCTGGAACCGTTCGCCAGCGAGTCGATTTATTTCGTCGTCACCGACCGTTTTGTCAACGGCGATCCGGGCAACGATCAACGCGATCAGGGTGGAGCATATCCGACGTTCGACGTGCGCATTCCCGGCCCGAATGGCGAGAGCGACAACATCGGTTACCTGGGCGGCGATTTCAAAGGCGTGCTCGACAATGCCGATTACATCCACGACCTTGGCTTCGGTGCGGTCTGGATCACGCCGATCACCGACAATCCCGATGAAGCCTTCAGCGGCGGCGATCCGGTGAGCTGGGGCAGCGGCCTGACCGATCGCGGCAAGACCGGTTATCACGGCTATTGGAGCGACAATTTTTTCAAGCTCGACGAACATCTGCCGAGCCCGGATCTCGATTTCGCCGCGTTCACGCGCAAGCTGCGCGACAAGGGTTTGAAGACCGTGCTCGACATCGTTGCCAACCACGGTTCACCAGCGTGGACGATGCCGGTCATGCAGCCGAAATTCGGCAAGATCTACGACGCGCAAAATCATCTGATCGCCGATCATGCCAATCTGCCGCCGGAAAAACTCGACCCGAAACACCAGCCGCTGCAAGCGTTTTACAAGACCACGCCGATCCTCGCGCAGCTCTCGAACATCGACGACAACAATCCGGCTGCGCTGGATTATTTTGTCGGCGCGTATGAGCAATGGATCGATCAGGGCGCGGCGGCTTTTCGCATCGACGCGATCGGTCTGACGCCGCCCGCGTACTGGAAAGAATTCAGCGCGCGTATTCGTGCGCGGCACCCGGGCTTTTTCATGTTCGGCGAAAATTTCGACTACGACGCCAGCAAGATCGCGCCGTATACGCGCGACGAAGGTGGCGCGATCACGGTGCTGGATTTCCCGCTGAAGCAGAAAATCGCGCAAGTGTTCGAGCATCCGCACAGCGACTATGCCGCGCTCGAATCCGCACTATTTCTCGAAAACGGACCGTATCGCAATCCGTATGAACTGATCACGTTCTACGACAATCACGACATGGCGCGCTTGAATGCGAGCGACGCTGGTTTCATCGATGCGCACAATTGGTTGTTCACCGCGCGCGGAATTCCGGTGATCTATTACGGCTCGGAAACCGGCTTCATGCGCGGTCGCGCCGAGCACGCCGGCAATCGTAATTATTTTGGTCAGCAACGGGTGGACGCGGCGCCGGGAAATCCGATCTATCAGCAACTGAAACGCATCGCCAACCTGCGCCGAAATTCGATCGCGCTGCAACGCGGGCTGCAACTCGATGTTCGACTGGCCGGCGATCTGGCGGTGTTCTATCGTGTTTATGAAAATGCCGGCACGACCCAGACCGCGCTGGTGTTATTGAACAAGGGCGATACCGAATCCAACATTGATGTACGAGATTATCTGCAGCCCGGACAATGGCGCGATGCGCTCACTGGCGAGACTGTGAGCGTCGGCGAAAATCTGCGCTCCACGGTGGCAGCGCACGGCGTTCGGGTTTATCTGTACGACCACGCGTTGACAAGAGCGGATCTGCGTGCGCGCTTGCGCGACTTGATGAGCCACAAGGC
>JAYVTP010000453.1:0-9987 GCA_043788685.1 Pseudolysobacter sp.
GGTAACTTTCGGCATCAATGTGGTGGCGCTGGTCGATGGTCAACCGCGGCTGTTGAACCTCAAGGAAATCCTCGAATACTTCATCCGCCATCGCCGTGAAGTGGTTACGCGTCGCACGATTTTCGAGCTGCGCGAGGCGCGTGCGCGCGCGCATATTCTCGAGGGGCTGACGGTCGCACTGGCCAACATCGACGAGATGATCGAGCTGATCAAGACCTCGCAGAATCCGGCGATCGCCAAGGAGCGGTTGCTCGCGCGGCGTTGGGAGCCGGGCCTGGTCAGCGCGTTGTTGTCGGCCAACGGCACCTCGATTTCGCGGCCTGAGGATCTCGCCCCGGAAGCCGGTCTGCAGGACGACGGGTATCAGCTGTCCGATGTCCAGGCCAAGGAAATCCTTGAAATGCGCCTGAACCGCCTGACCGGGCTGGAGCAGGAAAAACTCTCTGACGAATATCGCGAGTTGCTGGTAGCGATCGCGGCGTTGATCGAAATCTTGTCGAATCCCGAGCGCCTGCTCGCAGTGATTCGTGGTGAGCTGGTGGCGATTCGCGATGAGTTCGGTGACGCGCGTCGCACCGTGATTCAGCATAGCCAGGAAGATCTGGAAATGCTCGATCTGATCGCTTCGGAAGATGTGGTCGTGACCTTGTCGCATGCGGGTTATGCCAAACGCCAACCGGTGACTAGCTATCGCGCGCAACGCCGCGGCGGTCGTGGTCGTTCGGCCACGGCGATGAAAGAGGAAGATTTTGTCGAGCGGTTGTGGGTGGTGAATACCCACGATACCTTGCTCACTTTCACGAGCAGCGGTCGCGTGTTCTGGCTCAACGTATACAAAATTCCGGATGCGAGTTCGGGCTCGCGCGGGCGGCCGATCGTCAATCTGCTGCCGCTCGAAGAGAACGAAAAAGTCCAGGCGGTTTTGCCGGTGCGTGATTTTCTCGGCGATCGTTTTGTGTTGTTCGCGACGCGCGATGGCACGGTCAAGAAAACGCCGCTGTCGGAGTTCAAGTTCCAACTGCAGCGCGGCAAGATCGCGATCAATCTCGATGACGGCAATGCATTGGTCGATGTGCAGCTCACCGATGGCAGCCGCGATGTGATGCTGTTTGCATCGAACGGCAAAGGCGTGCGTTTCGCCGAAGATACGATACGCTCGACCGGTCGAAACTCCACCGGCGTGCGTGGTATTCGTTTGTCTGACGATGCGTGTGTAGTGTCGCTGATCGTCAGCGATGGTGTGGGCGATATTCTCACGGCGACGCAAAATGGTTTCGGCAAACGCACTTCGCTGGATGCGTATCCGCGCAAGGGGCGCGGCACGCAAGGGGTGATCGCAATCCAGTGTTCGGAGCGCAACGGCACCTTGGTCGGCGCAGTACAACTCACCGAGCAGCACGAACTGATGTTGATCTCGGATCGCGGCACGCTCGTGCGCACGCGCGCCTCGGAAATTTCGCAGGTCGGGCGCAACACCCAGGGCGTGACCTTGATCCGACTCGGCGACGACGAAAAACTGGTCGCGGTTGAGCGCGTCGATGTGTTGCCGGAGGAGGAATTGGAGACGGCTGTAGATGCGGATGCGACCCCGACCGAACCGACGGCGCCGCGCGCCGAATAATCGTTCGGCCAACTCCGTGCAAAAAACCCGCGTTCAATACGCGGGTTTTTTACCTGTCAAACTCAACCGATCGCGGCGAGCATCGCTTCGGCGCTGGACACCTTGAACTCGCCCGGTGCTTCAATGTGCAGCGCCTTGACCACGCCATCGACGGCGTAAAGTGCGAAACGCTTGCTGCGCACGCCCATGCCGAATGCGCTGGCATCCATTTCCAGGCCGAGCAGTTTGGCAAATGCGCCGTTGCCGTCGGCCAGCATCAGCAAACCATCGGGCGTGTGCTGATCCTTGCCCCACGCCGCCATGACAAATGCGTCATTGACCGCGATGCAACCGACGTCCACGCCCTTGCTTTTGAATTCCGCAAAATGCTCGACGTAACCCGGCAGATGTTTGGCCGAACAGGTTGGCGTGAATGCGCCGGGTACCGAGAACAGCACCACTTTTTTACCCTTGAAAATTTCGTCGGTATTGATCGCCTGGACGCCGTCCTTGTAATAATTGAGCGTGGCATTCGGAATGGTGTCGCCAACATCGATGGTCATTGATACGTCCTCGCTGGATGATTTGGTGGTGGATCGAAATGGCAGCGATAAAGTGCGCGGCCAGCGGGTTCATTTTACGACTTTCTGCAGCGCGCGGTCTGCATTGGCGTGCTCGCTGTCGGCCTTGGCGAAAATCCAATCCGCAAAATCGGCCTTTGAAAAAAACGCTCTTGAAAGTGCGCGCGCCAGCCCTACCTTGGTGACATGGGCGCCGTGGTGCGCCCGCCACTCTGCAAAGGAAAGAACCATGTACAACCTTCATTACCGCACCGCGCATCCGCATTTCAAGCAAGTCCTGAATACGCTTTTTGCCAATGCGCCGGCAGATACCGCGGCGAAAGCCAATAGTGGCGACTGGGTCCCGCGCGTCGACATCAAGGAAGAGTCTGATCGTTTTGTCATCCTCGCCGACATCCCGGGTATTGACCCGAACGATATCGAAGTGAATATGGACAAAGGCGTGCTCTCGATCAAGGGTACGCGTGCTACGGATGCGACTGTAGATGGCGAAAAATTCACGCGTATTGAACGCGTTCGTGGCAGCTTCCAACGCCAGTTCGTGTTGCCCGATACGGCAAATGCCGAAGACATTACTGCGGTCGGCAAGTTCGGCGTGCTGGAAATCAGCATCTCGAAAAATCCGCAATCTGCACCGCGGCGTATCAGCATCAGCCACTAAGTCGTAAACTGCATGTGGTATCGGGCCTGCGGTCGGTGATCTGACCGCAGGCCGTTTTTTTGGAATGTGGGCCGCCCCCAACGATGAGTCCGATCTTGCTTTGCCATTACCGGCATTCGGAGAATTAACGATGGCTAGGTCGTGTCGGACAATCGCACTCGCAAGCATGCGCTATGAGATTTACTGAGGGATTTTCATTTCATGCAGTTCAAAGATTATTACGAAGTTCTGGGCGTCAAACCCGACGCAACGGACGCCGCAATCAAGTCCGCGTATCGGCGGCTGGCGCGCAAATTTCACCCGGATGTGAGCAAGGTCGAAGGCGCCGAAGAAAAATTCAAGGGCGCCAACGAAGCCTACGAAGCGTTGAAGGATCCGGCCAAGCGCAAGGCCTACGATCAATTGCGCGCGCGTGGCTATCGTCCCGGCGAAGAATTCAATCCGCCACCGAATTTCAGCGACGGCCAAGGGTTTTCCGGTCATGGCGGCGAGAGCGAAGGCTTCAGCGATTTTTTTGAATCGTTGTTCGGCAATGCGGGCGGCGCTCGTGGTCGACGCCCAGCCGGACCACGCCGCGGGCAGGACGTGCGCGCGCGCGTGCAGATCGATCTTGTCACTGCCTATCAAGGTGGCAAACAACGCCTGACCTTGCGTGATCAGAGCGGCAGCGAACGTGCACTCGAAGTAAAAATTCCTGCCGGGATTTTGTCCGGTCAGCAGATTCGTCTGGCGGGGCAGGGCTCACCGGGTACACAAGGCGGTCCGGCCGGCGACCTGTTGCTCGAAGTCGAGCTTTTGCCGGATTCGCGATTCGAACTGGACGGTCGCAATGTGTTGCTGCAGTTGCCGATTACGCCGTGGGAAGCCGCATTGGGCGCCAGTGTGGCGGTGCCGACCTTGGCCGGTAATGTCGATCTCAAGATTCCGGCTGGTTCGAATAGCGGCAGAAAACTGCGGTTGAAGGGACGTGGTTTACCCGGACCACCCGCAGGCGATCAACTCGTAACGCTGGTGATCCACGCGCCGGTGCCAAGCACGGATGCACAACGAAAAGTCTACGAGGACATGGCGCGCGAATTCGATTTCGATCCGCGTCTGCCAGCGACCTGATTCTGTGCAAGGCCCTTAAACGAAAAAACCGATCAGCCTCAAGGCATTATAGGTCTTGGCAGCGTCGACTTGCAAAACTGTCTGGCGCTATCTCGAATCAGGCAGCGGTGAGCAAATTGCCAATTGCCAAGGTAAGTTCGGCCTCGTTCACCGGCTTGGTGACATAGGCTTTCGCGCCCTGGCGCAAACCCCAGATTCGATCCGTATTTTGATCCTTGGTCGTGACCAGAATCACCGGAATATGGCTGGTGGTCGGATCTTTCGACAGCGTGCGCGTGGCTTGGAATCCGTTGAGATTTGGCATCACCACATCCATCAGGATGAGGTCAGGTGTCTCGCGCTTGGCCGCAGCAACACCCGCGGAACCATCCACGGCGGTCACGGTTTTATGACCCAGTTTTTCGACCATACGGGTAAGACTCACCAGTTGCGACGGTGAATCATCGACTATTAGAATTTTCGCCATGACATCCCCCATGTCGAGTGAACAGCGATAGGTTGTTTGCACATATTCACGACAATATCCCATATCCACCGAGCCATCGCTACGCGGCAACAGTACCGCATATCGCCTTGCTTGTGCCGTTTGCGATGCAGGTTTGCAAACCGCTGCATCCACCCACCCACTGTAGCACTTGCGCGGCGGGAATTTTACTGAAATTCACGTTTTTTACGCTAATTCCACAGAATAGTTGTTTGGCATGAATCTTGGTGATTTATCCCGGCGAGACGATGGATTAACCATCGACTTTAACAACGCTGCGGCCAAACGAAGCGCCATCTAGCATGGTTTCGAATACACCCGGCAGGTCGGGCAGGCCGATTTCCCGGGTTGCGATCTTGTCGAGATGCGCGGGTTTCCAGTCGCTGCCGAGGTGCTGCCAGATGTCATCTCGAATGCGACGCGCGGTGCCGCTCGATGCGATGCCGAGCAGGCTCACACCGCGGATGATGAAAGGTATCACCGTGGTGGCCAGTTCTGCGCTCGCCGCGAGACCGCAGCTAGCGATATTGCCGTACAGATGAATCGAACGCGTCAAGCCGGCCAGCATTTCGCCGCCGACATTGTCGATGGCACCGCCCCAGCGCGAGGCTTCGAGCGGGCGTTGGCCCCAGTACAAATCCGTGCGTGAGATGCATTGCCTTGCGCCGATTGCGATCAGATCATCGAAATGTTCGAGCTTGCCGCTGATCGCGTGTGCCTCGAAACCCGCACGCGTGAGGATATCGATCGCCAGCATGCCGACGCCGCCGGTTGCACCCGTGACCACGATTGGCCCTAGTTCAGGCGTTTGATCATTCTGCAGCATGCGATACAACGAAAGCGCAGCGGTGAAACCAGCGGTACCGATAATCATGGCTTCGCGAAGGTTCAAACCCGTTGGCAGGGAAATCACCCAGCGTGAATCCAGACGCGCGTATTCGGCGTAACCGCCATCGCGGTTTTCCGAAAGGCCGCTGCCGGTGACGAGCACCGCATCGCCTTCCTTGAATTTTGCATCGCTCGAACTGACCACATGCCCGGCCACGTCGATGCCGCCGACCAACGGAAACTGGCGCAGGATTTTCCCCTTGCCGCTGCCGGCCAGCGCATCCTTGTAGTTGACCGACGAATACGCCGTCTTGATCACCACTTCACCGGGATTCAGATCGCCCAGGGAAATTTGTTCGATACCGGCGCGATGGTTCTTGCCATCTGAATGGATGCGGAAGGAGTTGAAATTATCCGGTACGCTCATTGACTACTCCTCGGCGGCACGTCTTCTCAGGCGTCAAATCAATTGGCTTTGTGGATCGCACGCTTGTCCACGGCCAGTGCCGCTTCATGTATGGCTTCGGACAGGGTCGGATGTGCGTGTACGATACGTGCGAGGTCTTCGGCGGAGCCCTTGAATTCCATCGCGACGACGGCTTCGGCGATCAGCTCGGAAACCAGCGAGCCGACCATATGCACACCAAGCAGACGATCGGTTTCGGCGTGCGCGATGATTTTGACCTGGCCTGCGGTTTCGTTCATGGCCACGGCGCGTCCGACTGCCGCGAACGGAAAGCTGCCGATCTTGTACGGAAGGTTCTCGGCCTTGCATTGTTCTTCGGTCTTGCCGGCCCAGGCGATTTCCGGCTCGGTGTAAATCACCCACGGAATGGTATCGTAATTCACGTGGCCGGCCTTGCCCGCAATTATTTCGGCAACAGCCACGCCCTCTTCCGAACCCTTGTGCGCGAGCATCGGGCCGCGCACGCAGTCGCCCACGGCCCACACGCCTTCGACGCCGGTCCAGCAATGCTCATCGACGGCAATGCGACCACGCTCGTCGATCTTCACGCCGGTGTCTTCGCCGAGCAGTTTTTCGGTGTAGGCGCGACGGCCGACCGCAACCAGCAGTTTGTCAACGACGATATTCTTTTCGCCGGATTTGTCGGTGTAGGTGATCTGCACTTCGTTATTGACGACCTTGGCCGAGTTGACCTTGGCGCCGAGCTGGATATCGAGTCCTTGTTTCTTGAATTCGCGTGCGGCGACTTTGGCGATGTCCTGATCGGCTGCGGCGAGGAAACTGTCCATTGCTTCGAGCACCACGACATCGGCGCCGAGACGCTTCCACACGCTGCCGAGTTCGAGCCCGATCACGCCCGCGCCGATCACGCCGAGGCGTTTCGGCACGCTGTCGAAATCCAGCGCACCGGCGTTATCGACGATGTATTTGCCATCGAACGCCATGCTCTTGAGTTCGATCGGCACCGAGCCCGCCGCGAGTATCACGTTCGTACCGCTGATCGTGCTTTTGCTGCCATCGGCGGCGGTGACTTCGACCTGACGGTTCGCCTGCAGTTTGCCAAAACCAAAGATCGGCGTGACCTTGTTGGCCTTGAACAGCAGGCCGATGCCGCCGGTGAACTGCTTGACGATCTTGTCCTTGCGCCCGACCATCTTGACCACGTCGATCGCGGCATTGTTCGCGGTGATGCCGTGATCGACGAAGCTGTGCGTGAGGTTGTGGAACTGTTTGGACGAGTCCAGCAGCGCCTTGGACGGAATGCAGCCGATATTCAGGCACGTACCGCCGAGTGCAGGCTTGCCGTCCTTGCCGATGAATGCGTCGATGCAGGCGGTTTTCAGGCCGAGCTGTGCGGCGCGAATGGCGGCCACATAACCGGCGGGGCCGGCACCGATTACGACAACATCGAATTGTTCGGACATGGAAGGTTTCCAGGAAAAACGTGAATAGGCAACAGGGAACAGAACGCCATCAAAAGAAGCCGTCATTCCAGCGCAGGCTGGAATCCACTTTGATTTTGATTTGCGATGTTTCTGACGGTATCAGGCCAGTAGCGCTAAGATCAAAATGGATTCCAGCCTGCGCTGGAATGACGCTCTTTTTTATGTGGTCACGTTCCGGTAAATATCAAAGCCCCAACAGCATGCGCTGCGGGTTTTCGAGCTGATTCTTGAGATCGACGAGGAACAGCACGGCATCTTTGCCATCGATGATGCGATGGTCGTAGCTGATCGCGATATACATCATCGCTGCGGCGATCACTTGGCCGTTCTCGACGATCGCGCGTTCCTTGATCGTGTGCATGCCGAGGATCGCGCTCTGCGGCGGATTGACGATCGGCGTGGACATCAGCGAGCCGAACGTGCCGCCGTTGGTGATTGTGAACGTGCCGCCCTGCAAATCCTCGAGCTTGAGCCCACCTTCGCGTGCCTGTTTGGCGAACGCTGCAATGGCTTTTTCGATCTCGGCGAAACTCATGTTCTGCGCGTCGCGCAATACCGGCGTGACCAGGCCTTTTTCGGTCGACACTGCCACCGAGATATCCTGGTAACCGTAATAGATCACATCGTTACCGTCGACGGAAGCGTTGACGATCGGATGACGCTTGAGCGCTTCGCACGCCGCCTTGACGAAAAAACTCATGTAACCGAGCTTGATGCCATTCGCTTTCTCGAACGATTCGCCGAGCTCCTTGCGCATCAGGCCGACCTTGCCGAGATTGACTTCGTTGAACGAGGTCAGCATCGCAATCGAATTTTTCGACTGCATCAGGCGCTCGGCGATCTTGGTGCGCATGCGTGTCATCGGTACGCGCTCTTCCGGGCGTGCGCCAGTCGGTGCGCGCACGGCGGCGACACTCGGCGCGGGTGCGGCAGCGGCAGCAGGTTTGCCGGCGATAAAATTGACTAGGTCTTCCTTGGTGACCCGACCATCGCGACCGGTCGCGGCAACGTCGTTCGCATCGATCTTGTTCTCGGTCGCGACACGCTGACCGGCTGGCGAAAGATCGGCCGACTTCGATGACGCTGCTGCAGCAGCGGTTTTCGGCGCGTCGGTTTTTGCAGCCGGTGACGCCCCGACAGCGCCTTCTTCGATGATCGCGATCAGCTCTTGGCTGAGCACGGTATCGCCGGTATTTTTCACGATCGTCTTGAGAATGCCATCGACCGGCGCCGGCACTTCGAGCACCACTTTATCCGTTTCGAGATCGACCAGATTTTCGTCGCGCTTGACCGCATCACCGGCCTTTTTGTGCCAGGTGGCGATCACCGCATCAGCGACGGATTCGGGCAGTACGGGAACTTTGACTTCGATACTCATGGTGATCCTTTATTCCGAAACGTGAGCAGTGGCGACCGCAGTCAGCAGCGCGTGTTCAACCAGCGCGGCCTGTTCGGCGACGTGGGCATTGAAGTGACCTGCCGCGGGTGCCGGCGAGCGTGGCCGACCGGCGTAACTGAGGCTGTGCTTGTTCTCGATGCAGGCTTGCAGATGATGGCGAATCTGGAACCACGCGCCCTGATTCATCGGCTCCTCCTGGCACCACACGACTTCTTTCGCGGCCGGATATTTGGCGAGCTCGGCGCTGACTTCGGCACGCGGGAATGGATACAACTGCTCGATGCGCAGGATCGCCACATCGTCGATACCACGCTTCTGCGCGTCTTCGATCAGATCGTAATAAACCTTGCCCGAACAGAACACCACACGGCGCACTTTTTGCGCGGGCTGTTTGGCGTTGCTGTCGGCAATCACGAGCTGGAAACTGCCATTGCTCAGATCGTCCAGCGACGAGGTCGACGACTTGTTGCGCAACATCGATTTCGGCGTCATCACGATCAGCGGCTTGCGGCAACTGCGCAACATCTGTCGGCGCAACATGTGGAACATCTGGGCGGGCGTGGTCGGCATGCACACCTGCATATTGCTGAGTGCGCACATCTGCAGGAAACGTTCGAGACGCGCCGACGAATGTTCCGGGCCCTGGCCTTCGTAACCATGCGGCAGGAACAGGGCGAGTCCGCACAGGCGTCCCCACTTGGCCTCACCCGAGGAAATGAACTGGTCGATCACGACCTGTGCGCCGTTGGCGAAGTCGCCGAACTGGCCTTCCCAGATCGACAACGTGCTCGGATCGGCGGTTGAATAACCGTATTCAAAACCCATCACCGCTTCTTCGGACAGCAGCGAATCGACCACCCAAACACTCGCGCCATCGCGCACCGTGCTGAGCGGCAAATAGGTATCGTTGGAATGCTGATCGTGCAATACCGCGTGGCGATGGAAGAACGTGCCGCGCCCGGAATCCTGCCCGACCAGACGCAGGTTGAAACCCTGATCTATCAGCGACGCATAAGCCAGATTTTCGGCGAAACCCCAGTCCATGCGCAGCGAGCCTGCGGCCATCTTGTTGCGATCTTCATAAATCTTGGCGACACGCGCCTGCAAGGCAAGATCCTTCGGCAAGACGAGGATTTTATCCAGCAGTTCGGCCATCTTTTTCGGATCGAGCGCAGTATTGGCCGGTTGCTGCAAGGTGCCGTTATGGTATTTGCTCCAGTCCAGATTCAAGCCGTCCAGCGCGACCGGCGCGAGCACGGCAACCGCGCGGCCGGCATCGAGCTTGCTGCGATAGTCATCGACGATCGCCTGCGCGTCGGCGGCGGTCAGCAGGTTTTGTTCGATCAATTGTTTGGCGTAGAGCTCGCGAGCGGTCGGTCGTGCGCGAATCATCTGATACATGATCGGCTGCGT
>JAYVTP010000454.1:0-7143 GCA_043788685.1 Pseudolysobacter sp.
TCTGCTCGATCTCGCCGCGTGTGATCGGCTGGCGGTACGCGATCAGCGCGAGTGTTTCGAGCAGCGCGCGCGAATAACGCGTCTGACGCTCGGTCCACAATCGCGCCACCCATTGGTGTTCATCATGCCGCACCTGGTAACGAAAACCCGATGCGACTTCGACCAGTTCCACACCACGCTGCTCACTGTCCTGGCGCAACTCGTCGAGCGCCTGCGCGATGTGGTCGTGGCTCGGCATTTCCTCCTCGCCAAACAACGCGAGTATTTGCGCGACCGTCAGCGGCTGCCCGGCGGCAAGCAGGGCGGCTTCGGTGATGCGTTTGAGTTGCGCGAGTTCGATCATGTAGGTCAAGTGTTGTGGCTTGCGACGGTAAAATTGTTCATGGTTCGGAGCGAGTAGCAGCGCCGATTTGTTGCTTGCGTTGGGTTGAACTACGCCCTGCAAATCGGCGTTCGATCATTGGTTCTTTCAGTCCGCCGTGACCAGCGATTTCAGGTAGATCGGCGCAAGCGCTTCGCTCTGCATGATTTCGATCAGTTGTTCCTTGGCCAGTTCGAGCAGTGCAAGAAATGTGACCACAACCCCGAGCCGACCTTCCTCGACCTTGAACAGCGACACGAAGTCGTGGAACTCGCCATCGTGCAGACTTTGCAATACATCGCTCATGCGTTGGCGCACCGACAAGGCCTCGCGTTTGATCGCATGATGACCGTGCAGTTCGCCGCGCTTGAGCACATCCTTCAGCGCCAGCAGCAGTTCGCGCAGATCCACCGGTGGCGGCAGGCGAATCACACTCTTGTCCGGCACATCTACCGAGGTCAACGCAAAATCACGCTCCAGTCGCGGCAGTGCTTCGATCTCCTCGGCAGCCTTTTTGAAACGTTCGTATTCTTGCAAACGCCGGATCAATTCGGCGCGTGGATCGTGTTCCTCGCCTTCGGTCGCAGGCGGGCGCGGCAGCAGCAAGCGCGATTTTATTTCCGCGAGGATTGCCGCCATCACCAGATATTCGGCGGCCAGTTCCAGGCGCAGGTTCAACATCAGATCGATGTAATCGACGTACTGGCGCGTGATCTCCGCGACCGGTATATCGAGGATGTCCAGATTCTGCCGTCGAATCAGGTACAGCAATAAATCCAGCGGCCCTTCGAACGCTTCGAGAATCACCTCGAGCGCATCCGGCGGGATATACAAATCCTGCGGCATTTCCAGCATCGGCTGGCCGCGCACCAGTACCAGCGGCATTTCCTGCTGCTGCGGTACAGGATGAAAAATTCCCGTGACCGGCGGTGTTTCCACAGATTCTGCGGCGTGGGCGGAACTCATTTCACGAAACTTCTGCGCGCGTTGTCGTGCCTGTCGTCACTCGGCGAGATGCGCAGTTGCGGATGTGCGAGCTGCCCGCCAAATACGCGCAATTCGCCTGCACACGCTGGGTTTATCGAATGAGTTTCAGTCATGCTAATGATTGGTGAAACCGCGAATATCCGCGTCTGCGGTCGTCGGTTCGAGCTGATATTGCATCACGCAGCGCGCCCTGTGGCGCTGCCGTATCGGTCAAAGCAGCGGCGCTTCGCCCTTGCCTTGCCGCGTTATTTGCGGATTGTCGCCGAGCAGGTCGATGACCGTGGTCGGTTCATTGCCGCAGAAACCACTATCGAGAAAAAGATCCACATCGCGCTCAATGCGCTGATACAAGTCGTCCACTTCCCAGCCGCTCATGTCCTCATTCGGAAGAACCAGGCTCGAACTCAATAACGGTTCGCCGAGTTTTTCCACCAGGGCCAACGCGGTCGGATGATCCGGTATGCGCACTCCGACGGAACGTTTTTTCTCCTGCTGCAATCGCCGCGGCAGTTGCGCGGTGGCTGGCAGAATGAAGGTGTATGCGCCCGGAGTAAGCGATCGGATCAGGCGAAACGCCGCGTCATGCATGCGTGCGTAGGTGCCGATCTCGCTGATAGTACGACACACTACGGTAAAGTTATGCTTGAAGTCCAGTCCTCTGAGCTTTATCACGCGCGCTTGTGCCTCGCGACTGTCCAGATGCCAGCCCAGCGCATAGCCCGAATCGGTGGGGTAGGCGATCAATCCGCCGCTGCGCAAAAGATCGCTGGCCTGCGCGATCAGACGTGCTTGTGGATGTGTCGGATGTACTTCAAGTCGGTTGCCCATGGGCGCAGCGTGGCTGCTGCGCGCAAAACCGTCAAGCCTGCGATTCGTGCGGCTATCGGTTAGCATATGCGTTCGAGAATTGCCGATTGAAGAGGTTTGCATGTGGTACGCCATCGAAGGCACGGACAACCCGGATTCGCTGGAGCAGCGCAAATCAGCGCGAACGGCGCATCTGGCGCGATTGCAGGCGCTGTGCGATGCCGGACGGCTGTTGTTGTGCGGGCCATTTCCGGCGATCGATAGCGAAGATCCGGGCCCGGCGGGTTTCACCGGCAGCTTGATTGTCGCGGAATTTTCCGACCTAGCTGAAGCTAAAACATGGGCGGAGCTGGACCCATATGTCGCCGCGAATGTTTATCGTTCTGTCAGCGTGCGCCCGTTCAAGCGCGTGCTGCCGTGAGTGCGAATGTATCACCGCAGGATATGGCAAAAGATCGCCTTGCTTCGATTCGCGCGCGACTCGAAACGGCGTTGACGCCGCGGCAACTTGAAGTGCTGGACGAAAGCCACAGGCATGTCGGCCACGTCGGCGCCCGCGACGGCCGTGGTCATTTCCGTGTTCGTCTGGTCAGTGACGCATTTTGCGGACATGCTTTGCTGGCGCGGCATCGGCTGATTTATGCCGCGCTCGGAGCAATGATGCAAACCGATATTCACGCACTCGCCATCGAGGCGCGTGCCCCCGAAGAAGTTGATTGAAGGAAGGGATGTTCTATGCGTAACAAATTTTTATTGGTGTTGACGATTCTGGTCGCAGGCTGCGGTTCGTCGGGTTCGTCCGATCAAGGCCCGATCCATTTCAGCGGTGATAGCCCCGCGGTGGAAACAGTCAACGGTGTGGTCATTTCACAAGCGCTGCTGGATGCCTATGGGCGCGGCCACAAGGTCAATCTGGCCGAGCCCGAGGCGCGCGCGAAAGCACTCAAGGATCTGGCCGATTACGTCTTGCTGTCCGAGGAAGCCAAGCGCGCGCAATACGACACCGGCGCGCAATTTCAGGCCGATGTCGAGGTCACGCGCCTGCAAGCCATAGCTACTGCAACCGCCGCGCAGATCCAGAAAGCAACACCGCTCAGCGACGAAATCCTGAAGGCCGAATACGATCAGCAAGTGGAGCGGGCTGGCAAGAATACCTATGGCTTTACGCAAATGCTGTTCGCCGATGAAGCGGATGCGTTGGGCGCGAGTGGCGATATCGTTTCCGGCAAATCTTATGCTGAAGTGTTCGACAACTGGAAGAAAAAAGCGAAGCAGGCCAAGGCATACACCCAAGTACGCCTGAGCCAGTTGCCGCCAGCGGTGGGCGATGCGATCAAGGATCTCAAACCAGGGGAAAGCACCAAAGTACCGATCAAGTCCGAATTCGGCTGGCACCTGATCAATCTCACGACGATCACGCCATTCGTGCCGACTTCATTCGAGACCGTCAAAGAAGCCGTGCGCCGCACCATACTGGAGCAGGCGTTGGCACAACGTGTAAAAGCCTTGCGCGAACAGGCACAGATTAGCGTTGTCGGTGGTGATACTTCGACTGAGCGAACCGCAATACCGCTGTCTCCGTCCCCGTCCGCCGCGACTGCTACTCCGGCGGCACCTGTATCATCAGCACCGGAAGCTGCGACAAAGAACTAGGCATTAAAGTCGCCAAAAAAAATCCGGCACAGCGCCGGATTTTTTGGCTTGAAGATGCTCGTCAGTCAGGTGGGATTACACCGCCGTTGCCGCACTCACGGCGAGTGACTTGCGATAAGCATTCAACTCCAGCGCGGTAGTGAAGGTTTTGCCGAACAATTGCGACAAATTGTGCAGGATCATCTTGATCACGCGTTTTTCCCAGACCTTGTCGAAATGGATCTGTTTGGTCAGCCACTCTTCGAGCCAACCGGGATCGGGCAGGCGCGATTGCACGGTGTCGTTCGGGAACAACGCCTTGTTCACATGCAGGTTGGTCGGATGCAGCGGCTTGCCCGCGCGCGATACCGAAGTCATCAGCACGCCGATCTTGGCGAACGCGCGACGCGCTTCGTCGCCGGTCTTGTCGATCGCGCGTTTCATGTATTTCAGATACGCACCGCCGTGGCGCGCTTCGTCGGTCGAGATGATCTCGTAGATCTGCTTGATGACCGGTTCGGTATGCCACTGCGAGGCGCACTTGTACCAGCGCGTCAGGCGCAGCTCGCCGCAGAAATGCAGCATCAGCGTTTCCAGCGGCGGCGCCGGATCGAACGGAAAACGCACCGCGTGCAGCTCCTCTTCGGTCGGCAGCAAATCGGGCCGGAAACGACGCAGATATTCCATCAGCACCAGCGAGTGTTTTTGTTCCTCGTAGAACCAGATCGACATGAACGCGGAAAAATCCGAATCGTGCTGATTATCCCGCAGGAACATCTCGGTCGCGGGCAACGCCGACCACTCGGTGATTGCATTCATCTTGATCGTTTGCGCCTGCTCTTCGGTCAGGAGGCTGGCATCGAAACTTTCCCACGGAATATCCGTATGCATGCTCCAGCGAGCCTGCTCGAGCTCCCTGAAAAGTTTGGCGTAAAGCATTTTGTTCTCCTGAGCCGGCAACGTTTTTGCTGGCGGGTAGATAAGATTTGTGGCTGTAGCGCGATAGCCAAGTGACAGATATACCACTAGTTACTTCACTGCCGTGTGACTTGAGGCGGCAACTACGGCAGCTCGACCTTCATCGCTGGCACCCAGCCCGGCGCACGATGCTCGGCCACGACATTGGTATAAATGCCGCCGCGCACGCCGAATTCGGCGGTCAGGCGCATGAAATGCGGCTGCGTCGCGGCGACCAGATCGTCCAGCATGCGATTCGTCACCGCCTCATGGAACGCGCCTTCGTCGCGAAAACTCCAGATGTACAACTTCAGCGATTTCAGTTCGACGCAGCTTTCTGCCGGGATGTAATCCAGCAGCAGCGTGGCGAAGTCTGGCTGGCCGGTTTTCGGGCACAGACAGCTGAATTCGGGCATCCGCATGTGGATGGTATACTGCCGCTGCGGTTGTGGATTTGGAAACGTTTCTAGCGTCTTGCTGGGGGCGGTCGACACGGCCGATCAACTCCTGAAATCATCGTAGCGGGCGCGCAAAGGTAGCCGAATGAGCGCCTGCCGGCAAACTTTATTGGTCTGCGCCAGCACCGGCGCGCTACCCGGAATGTGTTTCTAGTCGATGCGTCTGACAACCATAAAACTCTCCGGCTTCAAGTCGTTCGTCGATCCCACCACGCTGCATTTGCCGACCAACATGACCGGCATCGTCGGTCCGAACGGCTGCGGCAAATCGAATATCATCGACGCCATCCGCTGGGTCATGGGCGAGAGTGCGGCCAGCCGACTGCGTGGCGACAATCTCAGCGACGTGATTTTTTCGGGCTCGTCCGGGCGCAAGCCGGTCGGTGTCGCGAGCGTCGAGATGATCTTCGACAATAGTGACGGCACGGTCATTGGCGAGTACGCCAAATACAGCGAGATTTCGGTCAAGCGCACGGCCAGCCGCGATGGTACGTCACATTATTTTTTGAACGGCGCGCGTTGCCGCCGCCGCGATATTACGGATCTTTTCCTCGGTACCGGTCTCGGCGCGCGCAGCTACTCGATCATCGAGCAGGGCATGATTTCGCAAATTGTGGAATCGCATCCCGAAGAGTTGCGCGTGCATCTCGAAGAAGCCGCTGGCATCTCCAAATACAAGGAGCGCCGCAAGGAAACCGAATCGCGCATCAAGGCCACGCGCGAAAATCTCGAACGCCTCAACGACGTACGCGACGAAGTCGACAAGCAGATCGAACATCTCAAGCGCCAAGCCAAGGCCGCCGAGCGCTGGCAGGAACTCAAGAACGAGCAGAAACAACGCGAAGCCGAATTGCGCGGCCTGCATTATCGCGGTATCAATGCCGAATTGACCGAACACAGCACCGCGCTGAAGCAAGCCGAAGTCGGCATCGAGGCGATAGTCGCCGATCAGCGCCAGATTGAAGCGCAACTCGAAGGTCAGCGCGAACGCCATCAGAGCGCCAGTGAACATCTGAATCTGGTGCAGGGCGAGGTCTACAAAGTCGGTGGTGAAATTGCCAGAGTCGAGCAGCAAATCCAGCACAGCCGGCAGTTGGCGGAAAGTCTGGAGCGCACGCGCGCCGAAGCGGAGCACGCGCATCGTGAGCTCGCGAATCACATCGCTTCCGATCGCACACAGATCGAAGCACTGCAGTTTTCACTGGCCGATGGCGAACCCAAGCTCGATACGCTGAACGAGCAGAACGAACTTGCGATTGCCGCTCAGCGTGACGCCGAAGCCAAGCTTGCCGAGTGGCAGGCGCAGTGGGATGGCTATGCGAAATCCAGCGGCGAATCGTCGCAGGCCGCGGAGGTCGAACGCACGCGGCTGGATTATCTCGATAGACAATGCCTGGATGCATCACGCCGGCTCGAATCGCTCGAAGCGGAAAAACGGGCGGCAGATTTGAATGCATTGCACCAGCTCGCCGAGAATCTCGGCATCGAACAGGAGACGCAACGCGACAAGGTCGAAACGTTCACGCAGCTTGTCGACGAACGCAAGATCGCGCACGAACGCGTGCTCGAAACCGAACGTCAAACGCAGAGTTCACTCAACGAAACACGTCAACGCCTGCAGACCTTGCGTGGTCGCCTCGCTTCGCTCGAAGCCTTGCAGCATGCTGCGCTCGGTCAGGAAAAAAGCCCGGCGACGGCGTGGCTCGAACGTCTCGGCCTGGACAAGGGCCAGCGCTTGGGCGCGGTGCTCGATGTCGATGCCGGTTGGGAGCGTGCGGTCGAAGCCGTACTCGCCGGTTTGCTCGAAGGCGTACTGGTCGAAGCGCCGTTGTCGCATCTCGATGAACTTGCCGAATTGCGCGATGCGGACCTCGCCTTGTTCGCGCCGAAACACGGCGATGTTGGCGAAGTTGCTGCGGGCGAAATCGGCGGTACGCTCGC
>JAYVTP010000455.1:0-3647 GCA_043788685.1 Pseudolysobacter sp.
CCTCGCTGCTGGCATTCGAGAAGAAATACGGCGCGGAATACCCCAAGACTTCAATCACTCGGGCGAGCTATGGCGCGGCCTTGGCAGCGAGCGGCGACAGCGTGAATGGCGAAGCGGAATTGCGGCACGCTATCAAATCGCAGGCGAACGAAAAGGAACCGGATATCGAGCTGCAAATCGATCTGCAGGGAATGCTGGCGCGACTGAAGCTCGATAAAAATGATCCGAAATCTGCTATCTCCATCGTCGATAGTATCGATGCGTTGCTCGCCAAGCAGGCCAAGCCGGATGCCGCTAGAAATGCGAACGCCGCCGTGTGGCGCGCGACTGCACGGATGCAGCTCGAGCAGTTCGACCAGGCGCAACAAAGTCTGACCACGGCGGAAACCCAGCTGAAGCTCGCAGCGCATCCCGATCCGGAAATGCAAATCGAAGTGCCGCTACTACAGGCAATCGTCGCGGCAAAACTCGGCAACAATAACGCCTCGAAAAATTATGCGTCTGCCGGACAAAATCTGCTCGCAGCGATGCGCAATGCGCCGTCCCGACTTGGCCGGCTGGCGCAACAATCGAGTCCCGCCAGTCAGCCATGACTGGCACTCCGCGGCGATCCGATCATGCATAAAAAACCCACCGTGTTTTGCACGGCGGGTTCAGACGCAATCGCAAAGTCAGGCGATGATATTTATTCGACAACCGCCGGCAATTTTTCCGCCTCTTCGCTCGCAACCGCAAGTTTGCCATCCTGCACACTGAGCGTAACTTTGCCGCCTTCGGCCAGCTTGCCGAACAGTAGTTCGTCGGCCAGCGGACGCTTGACGTTGTCCTGGATCACACGCGCCATCGGACGTGCACCCATCTGCGCATCGAAACCGTGCTCGGCCAACCAGCGCCGCGCATCGCCGTCGACATGCAACGCGACGTGTTTCTCGTTGAGCTGTGCTTCGAGTTCGATCAGGAACTTGTCGACGACTCGCAGAATGTGTTCGAAATCCAGCGCACCGAACTGAATGATCGCGTCGAGACGATTGCGGAACTCCGGCGTGAAGCTGCGACGAATCACTTCCATCGCATCGGTGCCGTGATTCTGCTCGACAAAACCCATCGAGCGCCGCGCCGCCTGCGCCGCACCGGCGTTGGTCGTCATCACCACGATCACGTTCTTGAAGTTCGCCTCGCGACCGTTGGTGTCGGTCAGCGTGCCGTGATCCATGACCTGCAGCAGGATGTTGAACACATCCGGATGCGCCTTCTCGATCTCATCCAGCAACAGCACACAATGCGGATGTTTGGTGATCTGCTCGGTCAGCAAACCGCCCTGATCGAAACCGACGTAACCCGGCGGTGCACCGATCAGGCGCGATACCGAATGCCCTTCCATGTATTCGGACATGTCGAAGCGCACGAGTTCGATACCTAACTGCATCGCGAGTTGTCGCGTCACTTCGGTCTTGCCGACACCAGTCGGGCCGGCCAGCAGGAAACTGCCGATCGGCTTGTTCGGATCGCCAAGACCCGAGCGCGACATCTTGATCGAACTCGACAAGGCCTCGATCGCCGCATCCTGGCCGAACACCACCATATTGAGGTTGCGCTGCAGATTCTTCAGCACGTCCTTGTCCGAGGCCGAAACCTGCTTCGTTGGAATGCGCGCCATGCGGGCGACGATCAGCTCGATTTCCGACACATCGACGATCGCCTTGCGCTGGTCGGGAGGTAACAAGCGCTGTCTCGCACCAGCCTCGTCGATCACGTCGATTGCCTTGTCCGGCAACAAACGGTCGGCAATATGTTTGACCGAAAGATCGACTGCCGCCTTGAGCGCATCGAGCGCATATTCGACTTTGTGATGTTCCTCGAAACGTGATTTCAGGCCTTTCAGAATCTCCAGGCTGTCGGCCAGCGATGGTTCGACAATATCGATTTTCTGGAAGCGGCGTGCCAGCGCGCGATCCTTCTCGAAGATGCCGCGGTATTCCTGGAATGTGGTCGAACCGATGCAGCGCAGCTCGCCATTGGCAAGTACCGGCTTGATCAGGTTCGACGCATCCATCGTGCCGCCGGACGCCGAACCCGCGCCGATGATCGTGTGGATTTCGTCGATGAACAGGATCGCATTCGGCTCTTTCTTGAGTTGCGCCAGAACACCCTTCAGGCGCTTTTCAAAATCGCCGCGATATTTGGTGCCAGCCACGAGCGAGCCCATATCGAGCGAGTAGATGATGCAGTCGGCCAGCACGTCGGGCACTTCTTTTTCGACGATGCGTTTCGCCAGACCTTCGGCCAGCGCGGTCTTGCCAACACCGGCCTCGCCGACGAATAACGGATTGTTCTTGCGCCGTCGGCACAACACCTGGATCGTGCGCTCGACTTCCTCGGCACGGCCGATCAGCGGATCGATCTTGCCTTGGCGCGCGAGCTCGTTGAGGTTACTGGCGAATTCGTGCAACGGATTGCCGCGCGCCTCGTCGCCACCATCGGCTTCGCGACCGGCTTCACCGCCGGGCTGCTGGCTTGAATCCTGGCCGATTTTCGCGATGCCGTGTGAAATATAATTGACCACATCCAGGCGCGTGATTTCCTGCTGGTTAAGGAAATAAACCGCGTGCGAATCCTTCTCGCCGAAGATCGCGACCAGCACGTTCGCGCCGGTGACTTCCTTTCGTCCCGAGGACTGCACGTGATACACCGCACGCTGCAGCACGCGCTGGAAACCCAGTGTTGGCTGCGTATCGCGTTCGTCCTTGAGCGGCAACAGCGGCACGGTTTCGGCGATGATGCCTTTCAGCTCCTTGCCGAGCTTGACCAGATCGGCGCCGCTCGCACGCAGCACGGCGATGGCCGATGGATTTTCCAGCAAGGCCAGCAGCAAGTGCTCGACGGTCATGAATTCATGCCGCTGTTCGCGCGATTCCTTGTAGCAATGGCTGATGGTGAGTTCGAGATCTTTGCTAAACATTTCAGTTTTCCTTTGGCGGAAAATGCACTGACGTGTAGATGGGGCTGGTTGAATCTTTTGCTAGGCCTTTTCCATATTGCACAACAAAGGATGTTGGTGCGCTCGTGAAAATTCGTTGACCTGGGTCACTTTGGTTTCCGCCACTTCGCGCGTATACACACCGCAAACTCCCTTGCCGCGCGTATGCACATGCAACATCACTTGCGTCGCACGTTCGCGATTCATGCCGAAGATACTCTCCAGCACCGTAATCACGAAATCCATCGGCGTGAAGTCGTCGTTCATCAACACCACTTGATATAACGGCGGCCGTTGCAACTCCGGGCGAGATTCCTCGACCGCGAGTCCGCGCTGGTGGTCCAATTGCTGGTCAGGTAGTTGTGCCATGCGTCTTTCTTACTCACTCTGGTGGCATTCGCGATATTCCAATTATACCGCTGAGTGGTGGCGGCACTGCCGGTCTTCAAGTCGCGCCAGCTCGTGTAACATCGTCCTTTTTGGAATGTGCAAACTCGATGAACGACTCGAGCAACCCCAGCGCGCCCGATATCGATACGATCTGGCGCCCGGACGTGACCGTGGCGGCCATCGTGCCACGCGGCGAAACGTTTTTGCTGGTCGAGGAAACTATCCGCGGCAAACTCATGCTGAATCAGCCGGCCGGTCATCTCGAAGCGAACGAGTCACT
>JAYVTP010000456.1:0-18022 GCA_043788685.1 Pseudolysobacter sp.
ACCGACCTGGCCAATTTCGCCGAAGTGAACAAGGTCATGGCGAGTTATTTCAGCGAACCGTATCCGGCGCGCTCGACCATCGGCGTATCGCAGTTGCCGCTCGGTTCGCAGGTCGAGATCGATGCGATCCTGGTGCTGGATCAGGTCTGATCGGCGCGGAAATTCTCGCGCGAAACTGCCGTGGCGGTGACGAAAAAAACCAGCGCGATTGCCGCTGCGGCTGGCGATCCCGGATTGCTGCCGGTAGCCAGCGTGCCCGGCGTCGGCCCGGCATTGCAGGCGACGCTGGCGAAGCTCGGCATCGAACGGCTGCAGGATTTGTGGTTCCATCTGCCGCTACGCTACGAAGATAAAACCCGCATTACCGCGATCGCGGATTTGCGCCCGGGCGATCAGGCGCAGATCGAAGGTCGGGTCGATGCGGTCGAGCGCGGATTTCGTTTTCGTCCGCAATTGCGCGTCGCGATCAGCGATGGGTCCAGCCAGACGTTGGTACTGCGGTTTTTTCATTTTCGCGGTTCGCAGGCTGACCAGCTCAAGCCCGGTACGCGCATCCGTTGCTACGGCGAAGTGCGGCATGGTGCGCAAGGTTTCGAGATCGTGCATCCGCAATACGAGCGCCTGCTCGACGCTGCGATCAGTGTGGTCGAGGATCGCCTCACGCCAATCTATCCGACCACCGAAGGCTTGGGTCACAAACGCCTCGCTGGCGTGATCGAACGTGCGTTGAAATTGTTGCCGGATGCGGCGAGTCTCGAATTGATTCCGCCGGAGTTGTGCGCGAAATATCAGCTCGGATCGTTGCGCGATGCGTTGTTGTTTGTGCATCGGCCACCACCGGAAGCGAATCTCGCGCAAATAGCGATCGGCGAACATCCGGCGCAACAACGCCTTGCGTTCGAAGAATTGCTCACGCATCACCTGAGCCTGAAACGCTTGCGCGCGCAGATTCGCCAACGTCGTGCGCCGGTGTTGCGTGGTGGCGGCGAACGACGCGGTGCGTTTATTGCGCAATTGCCGTTCGCCCTGACCGGTGCGCAGCAGCGTGTGCTCGATGAAATCGCGCGTGATCTGGCGAGTGCAAAACCGATGTTGCGACTGGTGCAGGGCGATGTCGGTTCGGGCAAGACCGTGATCGCCGCATTGGCTGCGCTGCATGCGATCGAGGCCGGTGCACAGGTGGCTTTGGTGGCGCCGACCGAGTTGCTTGCCGAGCAACATCTGCGCAGTTTTTTGCAGTGGTTCACGCCGCTCGGCATCAAGGTGATCTGGCTGGCGGGCAAGGTACAAGGCCGCGCGCGGCGCACGGCACTCGACGCATTGAAGATCGACGCCGATATCGTGATCGGCACCCACGCACTGATGCAGGAAGGCGTCGAGTTTCGCCATCTCGGCCTCGCCATCATCGACGAGCAACATCGTTTCGGCGTGCACCAGCGCATGGCGCTACGCGATAAAGGCCGCAGCGGCGAAAACATCCCGCATCAACTGGTGCTGACCGCCACACCGATTCCGCGCACGCTGGCGATGACCGCTTACGCCGACCTGGATGTCTCGGTGATCGACGAATTGCCGCCCGGTCGCACGCCGGTGACGACCGTTGCGATCAGCAATGCGCGGCGCGGTGAAATCGTCGAGCGCATTCGTGTAGCGTGCGCGCTGGGTCGGCAGGCGTACTGGGTTTGCACCTTGATCGAAGAATCGGATGTGCTCGAAGCGCAGGCTGCCGAAGTCAGTCATGCCGAACTCACGGCGGCGTTGCCGGAGCTGCGCGTCGGGCTCGTGCATGGGCGCCTCAAGCCTGCCGAAAAACAAGCGGTGATGGCAGCGTTCAAGAGCGGCGAACTCGCGTTGCTGATCGCGACCACGGTGATCGAAGTCGGCGTGGATGTGCCGAACGCGAGCTTGATGGTGATCGAAAATGCCGAGCGTCTCGGGCTGTCGCAACTGCATCAGTTGCGCGGTCGGGTCGGTCGCGGCAGCCAGGCATCGAGCTGCGTATTGTTGTATCAAATGCCGCTGTCGGGCACCGCGCGGCAACGGCTCGAAGTGATGCGCGAAACCACCGACGGATTTCGCATCGCCGAGAAAGATCTGGAGCTGCGCGGCCCCGGCGAATTGCTCGGCACGCGGCAGACCGGGCGCATCGGATTTCGCATCGCCGATCTGTTACGCGACGCAAAACTGTTGCCGGCAGTGCAGGAAGTCGGCGCCGTCTTGCTGGAAAAATATCCGCAGCAGACCGAGCGTTTGATTACACGCTGGGTCGGCGGCGCCGCACGTTACGCCGGCACGTGAGGATGCGATTGCTGGCACGCTTGCACTCCGGTCTGGCCGCGTTGCAATGGCGCGATTTTGCGCTGGCCTATGCGCAATGCCCGTTCTGCGGGCCGAGTGTTTTTGTGCGCATCAATCGCGACGAAACCGGCGTGCGTTGCCTGCGTTGTGCGGCTAGTGCGGTACACATCGCGATGGGTTGGGCGTTGTCTGCGCAGCGCCTCGATCTTGCCCAAAGTGACGCCTGCGAATTTTCCGCGCGCGGCCCGCTCGTGGCGTATTTGCACCGACGTGCGCGCAGTTTGAAAGTTTCGGAATTTTTCGCTGATCTGGCATCGGGCCAGATACGCGATGGCGTGTATTGCGAAGACATGCAGCGCCTGAGTTATGCCGATGCGAGTTTCGATCTCATCACGCACACCGAAGTGCTGGAGCACGTGCCGGACGATGCGCTGGCCTTGGCCGAACTGCATCGGGTGTTACGTCCGGGCGGGCGTCTGCTGTTCACGGTGCCGCTGTTCGACAACGACGCAACGGTCGAGCGCGCGTATTTGCGCGATGGTGTGATCGAGCATCTGCTGGCGCCGAGCTACCATCGCGATCCGCTGCGCGGCGGTGCAGGCATACTCGCGTTTCGCGAGTACGGTCGCGATATACTCGCGCGTTTGCGCGGCGCCGGTTTTGCCACTCCTAGCTTGTACGTCGCGCCGCAAAAAATTCCGTGGATCAGCCAATCGCGCATCGTCGTGATCGCACAAAAATAAATCCGTTCCGCGCTATTGCTTGAGGAAATCAAAACCATGACACGTCAAAAACTCCTGATCGATACCGACCCCGGCGTCGACGATGCACTCGCCATCTTGATGGCGCACGCGCACGCCGACGTGGTTGGTATGAGTATCGCCGCGGGCAACGTTGGCCTGAATCACACGGTGGCGAATGGACTCAAATTGGTCGAGGTGATTGGTGCCGATACGCCAGTATTCGCAGGCTGCTCATCGCCGCTGGTTTTGCCGGCGGAAGATGCAGCCTTCGTGCATGGCCTTGATGGTTTTGGCGACACCGCTTACACCGCAGCATCGACTCGCGCGAGCAACGAACACGCTGCCTTGGCAATCCTGCGTTTGTCACATGAGCATGCTGGTGAGCTGACTCTCGTGGCGCTCGCGCCGTTGACCAATCTCGCGCTCGCGTTGCGTCTCGATCCGACCTTGCCGAAACGCATCGCACGCCTCGTCATCATGGGCGGTGCGGTGACCGGGTGCGGCAATACGCGCCTGATTCCGGCCGAGTTCAATATTGCTTTTGATCCCGAAGCCGCGCACATCGTGTTCTCCGAATGGCCGCAGTTCACGCTGGTCGATTGGGAAGCGACGATGGCGCACGGCATCGATTTTTCACGTTGGAATGCATTGCTCGCCAGCGACGATGCGCGCGCGATTTTTTATCGCAGCATCTCGCAGAAAACGCTGGAGTTTGCACTAGGCGAAAAGCGCGAAAAAATGCTGATCGCCGATGCGCTGGCGATGGCGGTAGCGCTCGATCCGGGCATCGCCACAAAAGCCGAGCGGCGCCATGTCGCAATTGAGTTGCAAGGCGCGCTGACGCGTGGCGCGACCGTGGTCGATTGGCAGCAACGTGGCGGCAAAACACCTAATGCGGATATCGTGTTGGCGGTAGATCAGACGCGGTTCGAGGCCATGCTGGCAACGGCGCTCGGCGCGGATTGAATATTGCGTCAGCGCCAAGAATCTAGCGCTCCCGCACATGCGGGAATGACGAACCGACTCAGGCAAGATTGGCCGGTTTATTCGGTTTGACAGGTTTGGTCTGCGTATTCAGCGACGATACCGCATCAAGCCCGGTCATTCCTGGCGGCGCGTTGCGCAGCCACAAATTCATCTGCGGAAAAGCGATATCGATCTTGGCCGCATCGAACGCGGCCTTGATGCGGAATTGCAAGTCGGTGCGCACGCGATTGCGTTGCGCGATCTCGGCGACGAATGCGCGCAGTTCAAAATCCAGCGTGCTGTCGCCGAACGCGGTCATCCAGCAATTCGGCGCCGGATCTTTCAGCACGAGCGTGTGTTCGGTCGCGAGATTCAACAGCAGGTTTTGCACCTTGGCGGGGTCGCTGCCGTAGGCGACGCCGACTTTGATCACGATGCGCGTGATTGAATCCGACAAGGTCCAGTTGACCAGACGATCGGTGATGAAGGTCTTGTTCGGCACAACGACTTCGCGATTGTCCCAGTCAACAATGGTGGTGGCGCGTGTGCGGATTTTTGCGACCGTGCCTTCGACATTCGCCACGGAGATCACATCGCCGATGCGGAACGGACGCTCGAACAACACGATCAGGCCCGAGACAAAATTCGCGAAGATTTCCTGCAGGCCAAAACCCAGTCCGACGGTCAAGCCGGCGGCGAGCCATTGCAGGTTAGCCCACTGCACGCCAAGAAAACCGATGCCGACGATCAAGCCGAACAGCACGATCAGATAACGCATGAGGCTGGTAATCGCATAGCGAGTCGGTGCGTCGACATTCAGCCGGCGCAACACGCCGATTTCGAGCAGGCCGGGCAGGTTGCGCGTGGCGACCCAGGTCAGGCTCAGCACGACAAACGAAAGCAGCACGGCGCGCAGGGTGAGACTGAAATCGACGACTTCCTTGCCCTCGGTCAGATGCGTGGCTTTCCAGATGCTGACGGTGTCGAGAAACGACAACGCGGGTGCCACATCCGACCAGATCAGTAACAGCAACATCGTCAGCAACAGCAGGGTCAACACACGCACGACACGTCGCGTTTGTTCGCCGAGACTGGCGATGGTGGTTTCGGTTTCTTCCACATCCGGTAACACTTCGACGTTGGCCGCATCCGGCTCGGCATGTGCCTGTGCGTTGCGCTGATCTTCGGCGAGGCGTTCTTCCATGCGCTTGAGGGCGAGGCGACGTTCGCCGAGCATCAACCAGCGCACCGCCAAGCCGTGCAATACCGAGACCGCGAGCGCCGCGCCGAATGATTGCAGCATGCGCTCGACCAGCGTGAACGCGGTGAAATAATAGCCGGCGATCGCGAGCACACCGCAGCCAACGAAAAATGCGCTGAGTACACCGCGCGTCAGCTGGCGCAGACGGATCGGTTCCACCTGTGCCGCGCCACGTTGCGACCACACCGCCCCCGGACGCAGCGCGCGCCAGGTGAGTGCGGCGATGCCGAAAGCGCCGAGGATGAAAATCGCACGACCGAATGTGGCATCGATTTTATCGGTATTGACCAGATTCAAAACGGTGTGCACGAACTGGCTGATCAGCACGATGCCGGCGAGGCCTGGCAATAGCGCACGCAAGCCATTGCGTCGCGCGCGCGGCCAGCGGAAGTGCAAGTGCGCCAGACCGGTTTCGCGGATCAACCAACTCAAAAACAGCAATGTATACAGCGGCAGCGCCAGCGAAATCAGCGCGACACCGAGCGCATTGTTCAGCGGTTCGCCGCCACGCGCCGCCTGCAACACGCGCCCGACCAGCCACAACAATAGCGGCAACGGCAGCGCCGCAAGCAGGGTCAGCAGCAGAGCGGTCAACGTGCAGCGATAACGATCGGTGCGGATGCGGCGCATCGGCGTGGCAATGCGATCAAGCAACGCCGGCACGCGCAGTTGCGCAAATACCGCAGCGCCGAGCAGTGCGATCAGTGCGGCGACAAATCCGGCACCCGCGGCGCTGAAGTCGTGCCAGATATCGCGCAACGATTGCAGGTGGTTAGTGCTGAATACTTGCTGCGCGGTTTGCAGGAACTGGTTGTCCCACGTCGCGTTGATCGGCGCGTGGCTCGGTGTCCACAGCAGGCGCGAGTTGAGTGTGGTGTTCAACGCGGTGGTGCTGCTGAGCAAGCCGCCGAGTTGCTGCTCGGTATCGCTGAGGGCGGTGACGAGTCGCGATTGCGCACCGATCAGCCGGGGCAATAAATCCGCGCGCGTACCGAGCAATTGCGACAGATCGTCGCCAATCGTCTCGGGGTTGTCGGTCGGGCTGGCGCTTGGCGGATCCGGGCCGATCACGGGCGCGCGTATCGGCAGCGGTTTCAAGCCGCGCAGGCCTTCCTGTTCCTCACGCAGATCGACCAGCCGCAGCTTGGCTTGGGCGAGCTCGCTCTGCAGTTCGGCCAGTTCGCGGCGCAACGCTGGCAGCGGCTGCAGCTTGCGCCGTTCGGACAGCAGGATCAGGCCGACCGCTTCGCTGACACCGCCGGCCTTGAGCCGATCCTCGGTGTTCTTGGCCGCCAGTTCGGTTTCGCTGCGCTGACCGCTGTAACGCGCTTTCAGGTCGCGTACTTCGCCGAGACGTTTCACCGCAGCGACAAGTTCTTCGCCGAGTGCGAGATTGGCACTGGCCGCGTGTTGCAACGGTGCCGGGCCGATGGCGTATTGGTCGCTGGTTTGCTGCAGCCGCGCGCGAATGTCCGCCACCGCCGAGCTGGCGCGATCCAGCACGATGGTTTCGAGCATGCTGACGCGCTGGCTGCGTTCATCAACTTCGCTGCGGCGATCGCTGCGCTGGTTCTGCAGCGTACGCATGCGCGCCTCGTAGGTGCGTTGTTCCATCTCCAGTGCGGCAAGATGGCTCTGCTGGTAACGCTGCGTTGCCCTCGCCGCCAGTCGCGCGGCTTCGGCCAGACTGGCTGGCGCGTTCGGCAGGCGCGGCGTGATAGCGTCGTCCTGCTCGGCGTGGGCTTGCGCGAGCTCATCGCGCAGCGCGTCGGGACGCTGGGTTTGCTGTTGTACTTCGTCGTCGAGAGCACGAATGCCGTCTTGCGCTGCGGTCAATGCGCCACGTTCCTGTTCGAGCAGATCACTGAATTGCGCGATCGTGGCTTGTGCCGGCAGTTTGGCACGCCAGTCGGCGAGCGAGGTCGTGGCATCGCCGACGTTCGGGTCGTTGTTGCGCGGCGCGTTGGCCGATAGCGTGGGTGCATCGCGCAAGGACTGCAGTTTTGTCTGCTCGGCATCGGCGCGCTGATCGTCGTTCAGCGCATCGCGCAGTAGTTCTTCGACGCGTTTGCGCTGCGCTGCGGTGAGATCGTGCTTGCGCGGTAACGCTGTGATCGCCGCGGTGATCGCATCGGCCTGGGATGCGGGCAAAGCCGGCGCGGTATTGCTGCTGGCGGGCGGCGCTGGTGGCGCTGCGTGCACCGCGATGGCGAGTGCTGCGAGCAGCGGCAATGACAGGATTCTGCGATACAAATGCATGCGGTTTTGGCGATGCCTTCAAACATTGAGTTGCCGATTATGCGCCGCCAAGCCTAGCTCGTGCTGAATCGCTAGGCGTAATGCTGATGTAATGACTTGCACGGGCGAGCCGCAGAAGTTATGGTGTGCCTCTTTTTTTGTAGCCCTACGCGGAGCACTGATATGAAAGCAGACATCCATCCCCAATCGCACGACGTGGTGTTTCAGGATGCCTCTGCCAACTTTGCGTTCCTGACCCGGTCGACAATGACCAGCAAGGACAAGATCAAGTGGGAAGATGGCAAGGAATATCCGCTGATCAAGGTGGAAGTATCGAGCAAGTCGCACCCGTTCTACACCGGCAAGCACAAGGTGATGGATGTGGGCGGTCGCGTCGACAAGTTCCGCCAGCGCTACGCGCAGAAGTAAGAGTTTCTGCGCCGACGAATTCACCGTGGCGGATGCCGCCCGCGATTGAGTTCGCAGTTTGCGTCAAGCATTGATTGAAAGCGTGATTGACGTTAACTGTCAGTTACGCTTTTGCGTGTCTGTCATGCGGATTTTCCGGATCGTAAAAAGCTGTCAAGTGCCTTCCGTTTAGCGCTTTCAGGGCGCGGTTCACATTGCGTGTACATACCGCAATCAAACGCTTGTGCGATAATTCGCTGCACTGCCGCATTGCGCAGTCGACGCGCATATCCATCGACTTGGTTGCGCTGCATTCGATTATGCAAGCGACTGGCGCTATACGCCGGTCAATGATCGCCCGAAACCAAGCCTCAGGAGGCTGCTGTGTCTGACAAGAGCGTTGTACTGACCGATTCCGCGTCGAATAAAAGCACCACCTTGCCCGTTGTTACCGGCACTCTGGGCGATCCGGCGCTGGACATCGGCAAGTTGAACAAGGAGACCGGCTACTTTACTTACGATCCCGGTTTCATGTCGACCGCGGCGTGCAAAAGCGCGGTCACGTTCATCGACGGCGATCAAGGCATCCTGCTGTATCGCGGCTATCCGATCGAGCAGTTGGCGAAGCAGTCGAGTTTTCTCGAAGTGTCGTACCTGCTGATGAACGGCGAGTTGCCGAGCGCGACCGAATTCACTGCGTTCGAGCACGAAGTGACGCATCACACGATGATGCGCGAGTCACAGAAGAATTTCCTCAACGGCTTTCATTACGACGCGCATCCGATGGCGATGTTGTGCGCGTCGGTTGGTTCGCTCGCGGCGTTTTATCACGATGGCCTGGACATGAATGATCCGGCGCAGCGCCGCCTTTCGGCGATCCGCTTGCTAGCCAAGATGCCGACGATTGCGGCGGCGTGTTATCGTTATTCGATCGGCTGGCCGATCCGTTATCCGCGCAACAATCTCGAATATGTGACGCGTTTCCTGACGATGATGTTCGAGGTGCCGAGCGAGCCGCTCAAGCTCAATCCGGTTGCAGCCAAGGCGCTGGATCTGTTGTTCATCCTGCACGCCGATCACGAGCAGAACGCGAGCACTTCGACGGTACGCCTGATCGGTTCCACCGGTGCGAATCCGTATGCGTGCGTCGCGGGCGGCATCGCTGCGTTGTGGGGGCCGGCGCATGGTGGCGCCAACGAAGCGGTGCTGAAAATGCTCGCCGAGATCGGTGACGTCAAGAATGTCGCCAAGGCGGTGGATCGCGCCAAGGACAAGAATTCCGGATTTCGCTTGATGGGTTTTGGCCATCGCGTTTACAAGAATTTTGATCCACGCGCAACCATCATTCGCGAAATGACGCATGAGGTGCTGAAAGAACTCGGCGTCTCTGATCCACTGCTGGATGTGGCATTGGCGCTGGAGCAGGTTGCGTTGAAAGACGAATATTTCATCGAGCGCAAGTTGTACCCGAACGTCGATTTTTATTCCGGCATCATCTACAAGGCACTCGGCATTCCGACCGAAATGTTCACCGTGATGTTCGCGATTGCGCGTACCGCCGGCTGGGTCGCGCACTGGCTGGAACAGCACGAATCCGTCGACGCCAAGATCGGTCGCCCACGGCAGATTTACACGGGCGCACCGACGCGCGAGTACACGCCGATTGCCGCGCGATAATCGTTTGCGAAATAAAAAAGCCCCGGCTTGTGCGGGGCTTTTTTTATGGGCAATCGATGTGCGGCGAAGCGGATTTTTCGGCAGCCGATTCAGTCGGCTTTCCCGGCGAGCAGGAGCTCCAGCGCGCCGCGCGAAGCGCGTTTCATCGGCTTTTCGTCGATGCGGTTCAACGGTGCTTGGCGCAACAGGTCGAGCGGCAGCAGGGTCAGGTCGATAGCGACCTCGTCTGCCGAAAAAAGATACACCGGGAACTCGTCGGAGTGTTCGCGTGTGAGCCGCAGGAAACGTGATTCCTCGTCGTACGGAATGTGATTTTCATCGAGCAGATTTTGCAATACGCGCGGATCGTCGCTGAACAAATGCAGACAAACTGCCGAGTGTTCATCCGCGCTGCCATCCAGCACCGCACCAACCAGGCGCGGCTCGAACGCGGCGAAAAAGCGCATCGCTTCGAGCGCGACCTCGCGGCGTTGTTGCAAAAGCTGCGGTTGTGTATCCGCTTGAAACAGGCGTTGATGTTCGCGTAGCGCGGCGTCGATTTCGCTGTTCTTCGGCAGGTGGGTTTCGGCAAAAATCCCGAGATGCGCCGCTGCCTTGCGCTTGGCCAGATGAAAATCGCGGATGCCTTCCTCGCTCATCAACCGCGCAGCTTCGACCGCGATGCGCCGACGTTGCTGCTGCGTCCGCAACTTACCGTGATCTTCTTCATGCTCGCGAGCGTGGCGGCGCATCAGAATACGTCGTAGGCGGCTTTCTCGTCCTGCTTTGAGGTCTCGGTCGGCGTATTTTCGTTCGCCGCCAGATGCGCAATATCCTCGGACTTGAACACCTCGAGTATGGCGTGCGTATCGTTGCCGGAGGCGAGCGTGCCGGTATCCGGATCGATGCGCGCACTGGCGATGCCGGTCGGCATTTCGAAGGGTTGTTCCTTGACGCCCTGTAAACTCGTGCGCATGAAATCGATCCAGATCGGCAGCGCGGCCTGCGCGCCGAATTCGCCGACGCCGTTGACGCGACCGAGCGACGTGAAGTCGTCGAAGCCGACCCAGGTTGCAGTCACGAGATCAGCGTTGTAGCCGTTGAACCAGGCATCGCGATGATCGTTTGTGCTGCCGGTTTTGCCGGCCAGATCGTTGCGCTTGAGCACCATCGCGCCCGCGCCGGTGCCGCGTCGAACCACATCGTGCATGAGCGAGCCGATCAGGTAGGCGACGCGCGCATCGAGTACGCGTGGCGCGAGATTCGGCGCGGTCGTGGTGCTCGGCGCCGCTGCGGTTGTCGTCGCCGTTGCCGGTTCGATCACGCCCAAGGCGTTGGCGGCGGCGACCGCAGGATCAACCTTGACCACACGACCATTATCTTGCACACGCTCGGCACAGCGTCGGCATGCCAACGCCGGATGCGCGTGGAAAACTTCCTTGCCGTCGCGGTCGTAAATGCTGTCGACGAAATATGGATCGATCAGAAAACCGCCGTTGGCGAAGACCGCGTAACCGCGTGCCATGGTCATTGGCGACACCGAGGCGGTGCCGAGCGCCATCGACAGGCTTTCGGGGATTTGCTCGGGCGAGAAACCGAATCGCGTGATGTAGTCGCGCGCGTAATGCACGCCGATGGCATCGAGCAGGCGGATCGAGACCAGGTTTTTCGACAGTACCATCGCTTCGCGCAAGCGCATCGGGCCTTCAAATTTATCGTCGTCATTCTTCGGCGTCCACAGGCCATTTGGCTTGGACGGATCCTCGAATACCAGTGGCGCATCGTTGATGATCGAGGCCGGAGTAAAGCCATGATCGAACGCCGCGGCATACAGGAACGGTTTGAAACTTGATCCTGGATTGCGATTGCTCTGGGTCACACGATTGAACTTGCTGCGGCCGAAACTGAAGCCGCCAACCATCGCCTTGATCGCGCCGTTTTCAGGATTCAGTGCCAGCAATGCCGCTTGCGCGAGCGGCAACTGAGCGAGTTTCCACTTGCCATCGGCATTGCGCGTGAGACGAATCACGTCGCCGGGCTTGAGCAAGACGTCGACTTTTTTCGGCGCCGCGCCGCGATGGCTGTCGTCCTGATAAGGGCGCGCCCAATCGATGGCCTCCAGATCGATGGGTACACTCTGGCTGTCGACGAGGTAGACCGTGGCGGATTTTTCTGCGCTTTCGGTCACCACGCCGGGCACCAGTCCGGCAATCGGATGGTAAAGTGCGAGCAGCTTGTCCAGTTCCGCCGGCTGCATGCCGGGATGGATGTCCAAGTGTGCTTCGGCACCACGAAAACCGTGGCGCAAATCGTAGCTGATCAGGCCATCGTGCAGGGCGCGATTGGCGCCATCCTGCATGTGCGAATCGAGCGTGGTGCGGATGACGTAGCCTTCGGTCAGCGCATCGTTGCCAAAACGCTTGATTGCTTCCTGGCGCACCATTTCGGCGACGTAGGGTGCTTCGGTTTCGATCGGCGGTTCGTGAGCATAGGATTGATCTATTTCGGTGCTGGCCTGCTTGAACTGTTCGGCGCTGATAAAGCCGTTATCGAGCATGCGCTGCAGGACATAATTACGACGTTCCAGCACGCGTTCGCGGCGATTCAGCGGATTGCCGCTGGACGGAAACTTCGGGATCGATGCGAGCACGGCGCATTCGGCCAGGCTTAGCTGATCGAGGGTCTTGCCGTAGTAGAACTCGGCGGCGGCACCGACCCCATAAGCGCGATTGCCGAGAAAAATCTTGTTCAGATACAGCTCGAGAATCTCATCTTTGCTGAGTTCGTGTTCCATGCGCACGGCGAAAAAGATCTCCGAGATCTTGCGCGTGAGACTCACTTCCGAGCTGAAAAAGAAATTGCGCGCCACCTGCTGCGTGATCGTGCTGCCACCGGCGACCTTGAACTTGCCGGTGCTCAGCATCAGCCAACCCGCACGCGCGATGCCTTGCCAGTCGTAACCCGGGTGTTCGTAGAAACGCGCATCCTCGACCGCGATGAACGCCTCCTTGACCTGCTTGGGCACATTCGCGATCTTTACCGGAATGCGCCGGGTCTCGCCAAATGTCGCAATCAGTTTGTCATCGGCCGAGTACACCCTGAGTGGCACTTGCAGGCGAACATCGCGCAGCGCTTCCACGGAAGGCAGGCCCGGCGCGATCAGCCAGTACGCCACGGTGACGCCGATAACGGCCAGCAGAACGCCGCTGACGGCGAGAATCAACGCGTATCGAATCAGTCTTAGGAACAAGCGCATGGAGTGTGGGGCTGCTCATGGGCGATCAACTGCTGATCGCTAGGCCAGAAAGTATAAAGCCTGCGCCGTGAGCTTGCTGAACGGGAGGTGCGGCTGGCCGGATTAATGGCTGCAAAACCAGATGTTAAGTGCTTGTGGATTCGGTGTATTTGCCAAGGTGTTTAAAAAACGTTGCATTCAGTCACACATCCGATTTAATGTAATGGTGTACGTTTCGCTCCTAAGAGCGCGTAAGCAAGGGGAATTCCGTGGGGCTGCTGAGCACTAGAACACCACCGCTGGTCGGCATCGACATCAGTTCGACCGCTGTGAAATTGCTCCAATTGAGCGAGTCGGGTGGACGCTATCGCGTGGATTGTTACGCGGTGGAGCCCCTGCCGCCGAATGCTGTGGTCGAAAAGAACATCGTTGAGGTCGAAGCCGTTGGTGAAGCGCTGCGACGCGCGTTGAACCGCAGCGGCGCCAAGACCAAGTTTGCTGCCGCTGCTGTTGCCGGCTCCGCGGTTATCACCAAGATCATTCCGATGCCGGCAGATTTGTCTGACGACGATCTGGAAGGGCAGATCCAAATCGAGGCGAATCAGTACATTCCGTATCCGCTGGAAGAAGTCAGCTTGGATTTCGAAGTTTTGGGGCCGCTCAAGGACAGCCCCGAGATGGTAAATGTGCTGCTAGCCGCATCGCGCACCGAAAACGTCGATCTGCGCGTTGCGGCGCTGGATCTCGGTGGATTGACCGCCAAGATCATCGACGTCGAAGCCTATGCGATGGAGAACGCCTACAAGCTGATCGCGGCACAACATAACGTGCCGGCCGATGCGCTAGTCGCCGTGGTGGATGTTGGCGCGACCATGACCACGCTCATCGTGCTGCAGGGCGGACGCACAATTTATTCGCGCGAACAAGTATTTGGCGGTAAACAACTTACCGACGAAGTGATGCGCCGTTACGCGCTGTCGTACGAGGATGCCAGTCAGGCCAAGCGTCATGGCGGGTTGCCTGAATCGTATGAAATCGAAGTGCTGGAACCGTTCAAAGAAGCAATGGTGCAGCAGATCAGTCGTTTGCTGCAGTTCTTTTTTGCCGGCAGCGAATACAACAAGGTTGATCAAATCGTGCTCGCCGGAGGCTGTGCCTCGATCAGCGGGGTCACTGATTTGATCGAAAACCAATTGAACGTGCATGCGCTGGTTGCCAATCCGCTGGCCAATATGTCGCTGTCGCCGCGCGTGCAGGCACAGGTTCTGGCAATGGATGCACCTGCGCTGATGATTGCCTGTGGTCTCGCGCTCAGGAGCTTCGACTGATGGCTAGAATCAATCTATTACCGTGGCGCGCGGCGCGACGCAAACAACGCGAGCGCGAGTTTTACATGATGCTTGGCGCGTCGCTTGTGGCGGCAGTGCTGGTTTTTCTCGGTGCGGTGCTGTTCATGGATTCGCGCATCGATAACCAGCAAGCGCGCAATCATTATCTCGAAGGCGAGAATAAGCTGCTGGATGCCAAGATCGTCAAGATCGACAAGCTTGACAAGGAAAAAGCCCGTTTGCTCGCGCGCAAGCAAATTATCGAGCAGCTGCAGGCCAACCGTTCGCAAATGGTGCATCTGTTTGACGAACTGGTAAAAACGATACCGGATGGTGCTCGACTGAGTGGGCTCAAACAGAGTGGCGACACTCTCACATTGGAAGGACATGCGCAGTCCAACGCCAGCGTTGCCAATTACATGAGGAGCCTCGACGCTTCGCAGTGGTTATCGCACGCGGACCTGAAAAAGAGTGAGGCGAAAGGCGACGACAAGAAAAATCGCTTCCTGTTCGGCTTGGATGTGAAATTGCGCAAGGCTGGAACGGAACAGATGGAGCAAGATGCGACTGGTGGAGCTGCGCCGGCCAAGCCAGCAATCCAGCCCGCAGCGCCAAGCGCTCCACCTCCAACAACACCTGCCACGCCGCCAGCATCCACCACTCCGAAACCAGCGGCGGCAACCCCGACAACACCTGCCACGCCTGTCGCGGGAGGCAAGTCATGAGCTTTTTTTCTGATCTGAGTAATCTGGATCGAAATAATATCGGCGCGTGGCCGGTAGCGATCAAGACCTTCTTTGCGGTGTTGTTGTTCGCTCTGATTCTGTTCCTGGGATGGTATTTAAAAATCAGCAACCAACAAGAAGAGCTTGATCGGTATGTGCTCCAGGAGGATGGGCTGCGCAAGGATTTCATCAAGAAACAAAGCCGCGTAGTCAATCTTGAGGCCTTGGAGCAGCAGCTAAAAGACATTGAGGCGATTTTGCGCCAGATGTTGCGCCAGTTGCCTGGCAAAACCGAAATGCCGAAGTTGCTGGAGGACATCTCGCAGACCGCGCTGGCATCCGGTATTGAAACGGAATTGTTCGAACCTGGTGCAGAGACGCCGAAAGAGTTTTACGCAGAAAAACCGATCAAGCTGCGCATGATCGGCACCTACCATCAGTTCGGCAATTTCATCAGCGGTGTCGCCACACTGCCGCGAGTAGTGATTTTGACCATGCACGATGTGGCCCTGAAGCCAAGCACCACGCCGACGCGTGGCAAAGCAGGTGGTTCGGGCGATCTGGTACTGGAGGGCACAGTCAAAACCTACCGTTACGTCGAAGAAGATGAAACTGCAGATGCTGCTGCGAAGCCGGGAGTGAAATGAACATGCGCGCACAGCAAAGCATGAAATTTATTCTCGGCAGCGCATCTCTGACCTTGATTCTCACTTTGTCGGCGTGCTCATCCGGCACGGCTGATCTGGAACAATGGACCGCGCAGGAAAAAGCCAAGCGCGGTGCGCCGCTCGACCCATTGCCGGTTATCAAGACCTTCGAGAACTTCGAATACAAGGATCAGGATCTGCGTGATCCTTTCAGTCCGAGCATCGAAGAACAGCAACAAGCCCAAGCGGTAACGCAAGCCGGTTTGCATCCGGATGATCATGCGCACGAAGCACTGGAAGGCTTTCCTCTGGATGCGTTAAAAATGATGGGGACGCTGGGTTCAGGAGCGCAGATGGAAGGTTTGATCAAGGATCCTGACGGTGTGATTCACAGAGTACACGCGCGCAATTACATGGGCCAAAACAACGGCCGCATTAACTCGATTGCTGAAGACCACATTGATCTGGTTGAACTGCTGCCAAATGGCGTCGGTGGCTGGATGGAACATCCAGTGGCACTCGCCATGGATGAGAAATAGACGCTGGGGAGTGCAAGATGACCGCGACCGTTGAAAAAATTCATGTACACGCGCGAGCGCTGACCCGCCTCACGATGCCGCGCTTGGGTATGTTGTTGGCATTGTTGCTCGGCATCGGTGTGAGCGTATCCGCGTGTGCGGAAAACGTCTTGCAAGATGTCAGCTATGTCGCTCTGGCGGGCGGCAAGGTCGAGATCACTTTGAAACTCGCCACGCCGCCGCCGCCGCCGCAGGTTTTTGCGACGGAAGCGCCACCGCGGATCGCCCTCGATCTGGCGGCAACGCACAATGCTGTCACTCAGCGCCATATCGATATCGGCACGGGTGCCACCAGCGGTATCTCGATTGTCGAAGCCGGCGGACGTACACGTGTCGTGGTTGATCTGTTCCATCCCAGTACTTATGAGACGCGCGTCGAAGGCAGTAATCTGGTCCTGGCTGTGGGCACTTCGGGCGGCAATACACCGGTTACGGCCGCAATGGCCAGCACCGATCCGACCAAATCAGTCGCTCTTGCCGGTAGCCCGGATATTGCAAATATCGACTTCCGCCGAGGCAAAGCCGGTGAAGGTCGAATCATCGTGGATTTTTCTGCTGCTGGTGCTGCTGCAGATTTGCGCCGCGAAGGCGACAAGATCGTGATCGATGTGCGTAATGCGCATCTGCCCGCCAAGCTGGCGCAGCATCTGGATGTGATGGATTTTGCCACGCCGGTGCATGCGCTCGACATCAAGCCGAATGCAGGTGGTGCGCGCATCGAGATCACCGCCGCATCACCTTTTGAGCAGCTCGCGTACCAAACGGGCAATCAGTACATTGTCGAAATTGCGTTGCCGCGCGACAAGTCCAAGGACAAGAAAGACAAAAATCAGGAGCCGGAATACAACGGCAGCCGCGTCACGTTCAATTTCCAGGATATCCCGACTCGTTCGGTGCTGCAGTTGATCGCCGATGTGTCGGATCTCAACATCGTGGTATCGGACACCGTGCAGGGCAACGTCACCTTGCGTCTGATCAATGTGCCGTGGGATCAGGCCTTGGATCTGGTGTTGCAAGCCAAGGATCTGGACAAGCGTCGCAAAGGCAATGTGATCTGGGTTGCTCCTCAGAAACAAATTGCGGATCGGGAGCAATCGATCGCGGCAGCGCGCCAGAAATTGGAACAGCAATCCGAGCTTGTTTCGGACTACATTTCTATCAACTACGGTAAGGCAAAGGACATAGCCGGCCTGCTTACCGACCAAAGCAAAACCGGCACAGCTGGTGGTGCAGGCGCGGCCACGCAGAGTGCGCGTGGATTTCTTTCCGAGCGTGGCACGGTGTCTTTTGATGAGCGCACCAATACCTTGCTGGTCAACGACACGCCGGATCGGCTCAAGGATGTGCGGGAGCTGATAACGCTACTGGATCGACCGGTGCAACAGGTTCTGATCGAGTCGCGCATTGTGATTGCGTCGGATAATTTTTCACGCGAGTTGGGGGCTAAGTTTGGCATCAGCGGCGCACGCCAAGATGGGAATGGCAACGTTATCAGCACATCAGGCACACTCGCTGGAGCTGATCAGATGACCAATGTCGCGCTTGCCAATCGCTTGAGCGGGTCGGGACGCAGTTTGCCGGTCGCCGTGCCAGGCGCATTTGGGAGTGGGGTTTTGGTGCCGTCATTGGCAAATGCACTGAACGTCAATTTACCTGCTGCAGCGTCCACCGGCAGTTTCGGGCTAGCTATTCTGGGTGCTGATTACCTGCTGGATCTGGAGCTATCAGCGTCGCAAAAAGAAGGCCGCAGCGAAGTCATATCCAGCCCGCGTGTGATCACAGCGAGCAATCAGGAAGCACTCATTAAGCAGGGTACAGAGATTGGATATTTGACGATTCAAGCCGCAGCTTCCGGCGCTGGCGGCGGCAGTGCCCCAGCACTTCCGACCGTGGCATTTAAGGATGCTGTACTTGAATTGCGAGTAACACCTACTATCAC
>JAYVTP010000457.1:0-5611 GCA_043788685.1 Pseudolysobacter sp.
CACGCCGAGTTTTTTGCCGACCTTGATAAATGCCTTGATCGCGCGATCCAGATGCTCGCGCGTATGCGCTGCCGACATCTGCGTGCGGATGCGCGCCTGACCTTGCGGCACCACCGGGAAGAAAAACCCGATCGCGTAAATGCCTTCGTCGAGCAGTGCGCTAGCGAACGCCTGCGCGATCTTGGCGTCGTACAACATCACCGGCACGATCGGGTGTGTGCCCGGGCGAATATCAAAACCTGCGGCAGCGATTTTCTCGCGAAAATAACGTGTGTTGTCGATGAGTTTTTGGCGCAGGTCATCCGCACTGCCGAGCATCTCGAACACCTTGATGCCAGCGGCGACGATCGACGGCGGCAGCGAGTTCGAAAACAGATACGGACGCGAACGTTGGCGCAGCAATTCGATGACCTCGCGTCGGCCGGTGGTGAAGCCGCCGAGCGCACCGCCCAGCGCCTTGCCGAGCGTGCCGGTATAGATATCGATCTGATCCATCACGCCGTGCACTTCGGCCGAGCCGCGGCCGTGTGCGCCGAGAAATCCGGTGGCGTGGCATTCGTCGATATGCACCAGTGCATCGTATTTTTTCGCGAGCGCAGTGAGTTGATCGAGCGGCGCGATATAGCCGTCCATGCTGAATACGCCATCGCTCGTGATCAAGCGCGTGCGGCAACCCGCAGCGGCCTGCAATTGTTTTTCGAGATCGGCCATATCGGCATTGGCGTAACGAAAGCGCTGCGCCTTGCACAAGCGCACGCCATCGATGATCGAGGCGTGATTGAGCGCGTCGGAAATGACCGCATCCTGCTCGCCGAGCAGCGGCTCGAACAGACCGCCGTTGGCATCGAAACACGCCGCATACAGAATCGTATCTTCGGTGCCGAAGAAATTGGCGATCGCCTGTTCGAGCTGCTTGTGCAGATCCTGCGTGCCGCAGATAAACCGCACCGACGCCATGCCGAAACCGTGCGTATCGAGCGCGTCCTTGGCCGCCTTGATGATATCGGGATGATCGGCCAGGCCCAGATAATTGTTGGCGCAAAAATTCAGCACCTTGCTGCCGTCTTCGAGCGTGATTTCAGCGGATTGCGGCGACGCGATCACACGTTCGGTCTTGTACAAACCCTGTTCGCGAATCGAATCGAGTTCGGCTTGCAGACGGTCGGCGGCGGGATAAGTCATGGCAGAGGCATCGCTGTTGAGGATGGGGCGAATTGTCCGCTATTCAGGGCGCGGCAGGAAACTGTCCGCACGCGCAGGACGATTCACGCCAGCAAATACACGCTCAATGTTCGGTAAGAAAAGACACGTTGACGTCGGCATACGGCGGCGCGCCTTCGTACGATGCGCGTGGCACGAGGTTCCAGCCATGCGTGCTGAGCTGGCGCATCGCCTTGCTCGATGCGAGGCCGCCGGTCAGCACGGTGACGCGGCTTTTGCGCAGTTCCGGGCGCGCAAAAAATTCCGCCATCTGTGGTGTCCAGCTCAGGTAATCCAGCGGCAGCGGTAACAACAGTTCACCTTGCGGCGTTTGATACGCGAGCGCCGCGCCGATCGTGATCAAGGTCCCGCCACGCGCGCCGTCGGTGTAATGCCGGATCAGGCGCAATGCGTTGATCATGTAACGCGCTTCGGTTTCGTTGCGCGTGGTGATTGCCAGCTCCAGCCATTCCCCGCAACTGCCTTTCGGTTGCAATGCTTCGAGCTCATCGACAAACGCGGTTTGTGTGGTCGGGGTGAAGCTGCCGCGACGGATGAACAAGCGCGTGGTCAGATCGCCGTCGCACCACGCATCGAGCCGTTTTTTGTTGTAGACACGGATGTCGGCAGCATTACGTTGCCAGACGATTTCGTTGTAACGCCCGCCCGCTGCGAGCACGCTCGCGCCGGTGCCGCCGACCGCGCCGAGGCCAAAACCCGCACCGAGATTGCCGACCACCGCAGCCTGTGTCAGCGTGTCCATGCGTTCCTGCACCATCGCATTGCCGGAGTATGGATCGATGCCGAGTTGCTGCGCGAGCGCACGGCGTGTGGATTCGTATTGAATCTCGCGCAGCGCGGCACGTTTTAGCTCGGCGCCAGCGCGGGTGTACCATGTTTTGCCGGTGTGTTCGGGCGGTTTTTCCTCGTCTTGTGTTGCCGAGGATTTGGCCGCAGACGTCGCCGCCTTGCAGGATTTATCGGCACAGGCAACATCGGATTTTTCCGCAGCATCTTCCGCCGCCAGATCGGCATTGATGCTTGGCGCGACATACGGATTTTCGCGCCGCGCCGCATTCATCGGCCCAACCGCATCGGGATTCGGATTGCCCTTGTTGCCGATCTTCTTGCCGACACGATCGCCAGCGGTTTGCGCCTGATTCGAATATTTGTCGAGCCGCGCAGAAAAATACCGCATCAATCCGGTAGGCACGCCGACGATGGTATCGACCGGATGCACAAATACATTGCCGACCGCCGTAAGCGCGCCCATCACGCGCCGACCGGCTGCATGCATCAGCGCATCGCTGCGTGTGGCGGTATCGAGCACATCGAGCGCCGGCAATTCGGCCTCGCGCTCGGCCAGTTGCTCGACGCTATCGGCTGTGAGCGGGCCGTATTTCGTATCGAGCGTGAAGTGCGCGGTATAACCGCGAATCGCCACTTTCGGATCGACCTTGAAACCTGGCCCGTTGAGCAAGGAAGGTTGCAACAGATCGGCCGCTTCGAGAAAAGGTTCCTCCTCGAATCCGCACTGGTTGCGGCATTCCTGATCGGTTATGCCCGTGGCTGCCGCGAACTGATTCGCGGCGAGTATCGATAACAGGCAGAAGCGGAGCGGGCGGCACAAGCGCATGGAAATCTTCGGGTGGATCGCCCGGCATGCGGGGCGATGCTGGATTAAAGGCGAGCCAGTGTAGTGCGCCGATGCTGAAGCCTGCCTTGCGGACACCCGTCAATTCCAGGAGCAGACCACCTTGCCGCACTGGCCGGATTCCATGAGGTCAAAACCCTTCTGGAAATCGTCGATGTGGATCTGGTGTGTGAGCACTTTCTGCAGCGGGAATCCGGTCAGCAACATCTGCGTCATCTTGTACCAGGTTTCGTACATGCGTCGGCCGTACATGCCGTGCAGCACCAAGCCCTTGAAGATCACCTTGTCCCAGTCGATGCCGGCACCGTTCGGCAAAATGCCGAGCAGCGCGATCTTGCCGCCGTGGTACATGCCGTCGAGCATTTCGTTGAACGCTTTCGGATTGCCGGACATTTCCAGCGCGACGTCGAAACCTTCCATGTGCAAGTCGCGCATGACGTCTTTCAGCGATTGCTTGGCGACGTTGACCACACGCGTTGCGCCCATGTCGGCGGCGAGTTTGAGGCGATAATCGTTGACGTCGGTTACCACCACATTGCGCGCACCGACATGTTTGGCGATGCCCGCGGCAATAATGCCGATCGGGCCGGCGCCGGTAATCAGCACGTCTTCGCCGATCAGATCGAACTCGAGCGCACAATGCGCAGCGTTGCCGTACGGATCGAAAAACGCCGCGAGTTCCGAACCGATCTGATCGGGAATCGGCCACAAGTTGCTCGACGGCATCGCTACATATTCGGCGAATGCGCCGTTGCGATTGACGCCGATTCCGATCGTGTTCGGACACAGATGCTGGCGCCCGGCGCGACAATTGCGACACACACCGCAGACGATATGCCCTTCCGCCGATATGCGCTGACCAAGTGAGTAACCGCGCACGCCCGGGCCCATGTCGACAATGCGGCCGACAAATTCGTGACCGATCACGAGGCCGGGCTTGATCGTGCGCTGAGACCATTCATCCCATTTGTAGATGTGCAGGTCGGTGCCGCAGATCGCGGTTTTTTCGAGCTTGATGAGCACGTCGTTCGGGCCGATCTCGGGCATCGGCACCTGTTCCATCCAGATACCTTTGACGGCTTCGCGCTTGACCAGGGCTTTCATCATTTGGGACATGGTGATCTCTTGCAATAAGAAGGTTGGAAGAACGTCGAAACAGGCCGTCATCCCAGCGCAGGCTGGGATCCATTTTGATCTGGGCTTTTGCGGCGATGCTTCTGTTGGAGCGATAAAGCAAAATGGATCCCAGCCTGCGCTGGGATGACGAGCGAAAGCTATCGTCGAAAGTGCAATTATAGCGGCAACGGTGGTGAGAGATTCGCTTGCGCTGTGATGCACATGACCTGCTTTCGCCAGAGCGGTTATTCTGCGCGCACATGAACCGTATCGATACCCGACCGCTGGCGATTTTCCTGATGGGGCCGACCGCCTCGGGCAAGACCGCGCTGGCGGTGCATCTGGCGGAGCGATTTGCGCTGGATCTGATCAGCGTGGACTCGGCGCTGGTGTATCGCGGCATGGACATCGGCACCGCCAAACCCGACGCCGCGACGCTCGAAAAATTTCCGCATCGGCTGATCGATATTCGTGATCCGCATCAAAATTATTCCGCGGGTGAATTTCGCGACGATGCCTTGCGCGAGATGGATGCGATCACCGCGACCAATCGCGTGCCGCTGCTGGTCGGCGGCACCAGCTTGTATTTTCGCGCGTTGCAGCGTGGCCTGTCGGATCTGCCGGATGCCGATTCGCCATTGCGCGCGAATTTGTCGCGCGAAGGCGAGCAGCTCGGCTGGCCGGCCATGCACGCGCGTTTGGCAAACCTCGATCCGCTCGCCGCAACACGTATCAAGCCGATGGACGCACAACGCATCCAGCGCGCGCTGGAAGTGATAACGCTCACCGGTCGACCGTTGTCGGAATTGCAGACCGGCATCGCGCAGCGTTTTCCGTATCGGGTGCTCAAGCTCGCGCTGATGCCGGCGGATCGCGCCGAATTGCATGCGCGCATCGCCGAGCGTTTTGATCTGATGCTCGAACAAGGCCTGCTCGCCGAAGTGCAAAAATTACGTGCGCGTGGTGATCTGCACGCGGCGATGCCGGCGCTGCGTGCGGTCGGTTATCGGCAAGGCTGGCAGCATCTCGAAAAAGTGTTCGGCATTGATGAGTTTCGCGACCGCGGAATTTTCGCCACACGGCAACTCGCGAAACGCCAGATCACTTGGCTGCGCTCCGAGCTGGATGTGCGCTGGATCGAACCGCTGCGCGCGGGCTGGCTGGCTTTGGCGCAAGGCGCGGTGCGCGATTTTCTCGCGACGCCAGTGTCGCCGACCTCGGCTTGAATCACACACGCCTCACACCGATGTCGTGGCATGTGATACGCGCCATTTTCCACGGCCCGATAAAACCAGTAGAATCGCGCCACTTGAGTCGACCCGCGCCCAGCCCTACATAGAATAGGTGGCCGCGCGAGTTTAAGGTCGGTTCGCCAGGATTTTGCAAGGGAGAAAAACAATGTCCAAGGGTCAGTCGTTGCAAGATCCGTTCTTGAATGCGTTGCGCCGCGAACGTGTGCCGGTTTCGATCTATCTGGTCAACGGCATCAAGTTGCAGGGTACGGTCGAATCGTTCGATCAATTTGTCGTGTTGCTGCGTAATACCGTCAGCCAGATGGTTTACAAGCACGCCATTTCCACCGTGGTTCCGAGTCGCAATGTGCGCATCACGGAAGGCGTCACCGGCGCCGATGACGCCCAC